>CAZVYZ010000131.1:0-1511 GCA_964630695.1 uncultured Ruminococcus sp. | reverse complement strand
GCCCAAGATCTTAGGGTTCGGGACAAGGTCCCGAGGTCTTCAGGTCTCCGCGTTTTGTATAGAATTCCGAAAAGTTCGTCATTTCAGAGATTTCTCAGGGCTGTTCCGTCGGCTCAGGCGCCTGTTTCTCCTTTCCCCGATACAGTCGGTCGGCTTCCTCGGGGCGGATATGCAACAGCAGGTACATCATCCAAACGAAAACCGCAGTTCCAAGCACCGCCGTCCAGATAACGGTTGGGGTATCCCACCACACGCCCGCGCCGAGTTTCGGGTACAGTCCGCCGCAGAAATCGTACACTGCGTGAAGCAGGACGCACAGAAACAGATTTCCGCTTTTCAGCAGAACGATGGAACACATCCCGCCGATAAGGAACGAATATCCGACCTGCAACAGAGTCGGTCCGATTCCCGCGCCTGCCAAAAGGTTCACCAGATGCACCAGTCCGAACACGGCGGAGACCGTAACGGTGGTACGGAAAATCTGTTTGGTTGTCCCCCGTCGATTCTCCAACAGAATCGGAAACAGCATCCCGCGGAACGCGAGTTCCTCAAACGCGCCAATCATCAGCGCGTCAACGGCATAGAGCCATACGAGGTCACCGCGCTGCAGATAGGCATCGCCGCGCGCAACAGACAAAAATGGATAATTGTTGACCACCACGGCAAGTGCAGGCAAAAAGGCGGAAAGGCAGGCAACCGTCGGCTTTGCAAGCAGGCGGAACCGCAGATACAGCAAAACGAACAGGAACACGGTCGTTCCGCAAACGCGGGAGAGGATGGAATTCAAAAGGTCCTGCGTCGTTTTGTCGGCGGAAAGTTGCGGGTCGACAATCGTATATGCCACAAACACCGCCGCCGCGATGACTGCACAGATGCGGAACGTCAGGTCCCGTGTCTTGCCGTTGTCCCGTTTTTGTTTTTCGGTCCGATTCGCTTTCATATTCTGCTCCAAACTCCAAACTGTGTTGTCTTATTATATCATATTTTCCCCGTCTTTTCAAGCGTTTCGGAGAGATTTCGCCTTTTTCTCCCCCGAGCCGTGCCGATTGGCGTACCGAAACAAGGCATAGCGCACACCGAGCAGGAACAGAACCGCCCCGATTGCCGCTCCAATCGCAAAAATCGCATATTCCGGTTTGGCAAGCAGAACCCCGAGCAGGTTCAGCGCAAAGGTCAGTGCAACCAATATTGACGCGCAGACGCCCGCCGACACACCGACGGCGCAGATTCGGTGATGGAAATGGGCGCGGTCGGCGGCAAACGGACTTTTTCCGCGCAGAATCCGCCGCACAACCGCCGTCAGCATATCGGTCAACGGATACGCGAACACGAAAAGCGGCGCAAGAAAACCAAGGCGCCACGTCGGCGCCCGCAACGCGGGGAGTGCGACAAAACCAAGCAGGAATCCCACCGCGCCGGAGCCGCAGTCCCCTGCAAAAATGCTCGCAGGCGGGCGGTTGTATCGCAGAAATCCCAGACACGCGGCGGAAATCAACAGCGGCGGCAGTGCC
>CAZVYZ010000130.1:0-1696 GCA_964630695.1 uncultured Ruminococcus sp. | reverse complement strand
ACAAGGGCTTCCGTCCGACCGTCCGCGGTTCGGTCATGAACCCCTGCGACCACCCGCACGGTGGTGGTGAGGGTAAGTCCCCGATCGGACATCCCGGACCGGTTACGCCTTGGGGTAAGCCTGCTCTGGGTTACAAGACCAGAAACAAGAAGGCGCGCACCAATAAGTTCATCGTGAAGCGCAGAAACGCTAAATAAGGAGGGAATATAACATGAGCAGAAGCCTGAAAAAAGCACCTTATGTTGAGGAGAAACTCTACAACCGCATTTGCGCCATGAACGCAAACGGCGAGAAAAAAGTTCTCAAGACATGGTCGCGTTCGTCCACTATATTCCCGGAATTTGTCGGTCACACCATTGCGGTTCACGACGGCAAGAAGCACATTCCGGTGTATATCACGGAAGACATGGTTGGTCACAAACTCGGTGAGTTTGCACCGACCCGCACGTTCAAGGGTCATGCCGGCTCGAAAACGTCCAATAACGGCAACTGATTGCAGAGGGAGGTTCATTTCTTAAATGGAAGCTAAAGCTTATCTGAAATACGCAAGAATTTCCCCCCGCAAGGTGCAGATCGTCCTCGATTTGATTCGCGGCAAGGACGTTGCCACCGCAATGGGAATTCTGAAGAACACGCCGAAAGCGGCGAGCGAGTTGCTGATTAAACTGCTGAACAGCGCCGTCGCAAATGCGGAGAACAATTTCCACATGGATGCCGAGAAACTCTATGTTTCCGAATGCTTCGTTTGCCCGGGCCCGACGCTGAAGCGGATTATGCCCAGAGCAAAGGGAAGCGCAGACCGCATCCTGAAGCGCACCAGCCACGTGACACTGGCGGTCAAGGAAAAAGACTGAGAGAGGAGGAAACAACAGAATGGGTCAGAAAGTCAATCCCCACGGTTTGAGAGTGGGAGTCATCAAAAACTGGGATTCCAGATGGTATGCAAAGGATGAAGTATTCGGTGACACACTTGTTTCCGACTACAATGTCAGAAAATACCTGAAAAAGACGCTTTACGACGCAGGTATTTCCAAGATTGAGATTGAGAGAGACGGTCACAGAGTGCGCGTGTTCGTCAACTGCGCAAAGCCGGGTATGGTCATCGGCAAGGGCGGCGTCGAAATCGAAAAATACCGTTTGCAACTGGAGAAGATGGTCGGTATGCCTGTGGCGCTCAACGTCGTTGAGATCCGTCAGCCCGACCTCGACGCACAGCTCGTTGCGGAGAACATTGCAAAGCAACTTGAGAACCGCGTGGCGTTCCGCAGAGCCATGAAAATGGCAATCCGCAACACCATGAGACTGGGTGCAAAGGGAATCAAAATCAACTGCGGCGGTCGTCTCGGCGGTGCCGAAATCGCGCGCAGCGAGCATTATCATGAGGGTACCATCCCGCTTCAGACCCTCAGAGCCGACATTGAGTACGGCTTTGCGGAAGCGGACACCACCTACGGTAAAATCGGCGTGAAAGTCTGGATTTACAAGGGTGAAATTCTCAATGAGGTCAACCGTCCCGGCAGTAACCCCAGACGCGATCGCGACAACCGCGGCGAGCGTCGCGGCGAGCGTCGTGACAACCGCGGACCGAGAGGCGACCGCCGCGACAACCGCGGTCCCCGTCAGAACGGCGACCGCAGAGAGAGAACTCCGAGAGAAGGAGGCGCGAAGTAATTATGTTAATGCCGAAAAGAGTCAA
>CAZVYZ010000129.1:0-1898 GCA_964630695.1 uncultured Ruminococcus sp. | reverse complement strand
CCTGCTTACCATACTTGTTATAAAAAACGAGAGGGTTTTAGAAAAGGCTTCCCCTCGGGGGGAAGCTGGCGCGTTAGCGACTGATGAGGGGGATAAATCTCCGCTCACATATGAATAAGTCAGCAACTAACCTGAACTCTTTCTATCCGGTAGCAGGAGCAGCCGGAATGCGTAGAGCGTATACGGCTACACAAAATCAGCACCACAAAAACATAGGGGTAAAGTCCCCTTGGTTAAAGTTTTGAAAGTCCTTAGGAAACTTTTTCAAAAGTTTCCTAAGCAGGGTTTGGGACAGAGTCCCAAGGTCTTAAAATGAAATTATTCAAAAACAAATTTTTCATCGTCTGCCTGTCGGTCGCGGCGGCGATTGCGGTTTTGATGTCGGTCTTTTCGCTCATGGGGTACCGCGCATTGGTGCGGAACGTGCTGGGGACCGTCGCAACACCGTTCCGACTGGTCGGGAACCTCTTCTGCGGAGCGGTGGAGGGATTCGGGAAACAGTTCCGGTCGGTGAGCGCACTGGAGAAAAAGAATTCCGAACTGGAAGAAGAGAACAGAGCGCTGCGCGAGCAGATTGAGCGCGCGGAGCGACTGGAAGCCGAGAACGAAAGACTGCGCGAATTTCTCGGTATGAAGTCGGAGTACCCGACGTTCACGTTGGAGGAGGGGACCGTCATCGGGCGGGAGGGGGAGAACCACCTCACGCTGCTGACGCTGAACCGAGGGAGCATTCACGGAATCAGGGTCAACATGGCGGTCATCACAAAGGACGGCATTGTGGGCTGTGTGAGCGAGGTCGGACTGACGTGGTGTAAGGTATCAACCCTTTTGGAGGACGCGCGTTCCGTGGGGGTCCTCGCGCCGCGGAGCGGGGCGTCGGGAATTCTCGTGGGCGAATATGCCTATCGGGAGAACGGGACCTGCAAACTGACCTTTCTGGACGGTGACGCGCGGAATGCGGACGTTGCGGTCGGGGACAGCGTGGAGACGAGCGGAACGGGGTCGGTTTATCCCGCAGGACTGAGGGTCGGACAGGTGACGGAGTTGCGGGCGGACGCGGCAACGCGGAGCCTGATTGCAACGGTGAAACCTGCGGTGGACTTCTCGGACTTGGAGTACGTCATGATTGTCACGGGATATAAGGAAAAAGGGTAAGAGACAGGCAACGGGAGGTGCGGCGATGCGGCTTGCAATCGGCGGCTCGGAGCGGGCGACGCTCATAAAAAGGGCGATATTTGTCGGCGCGGTGCTGTTCCTCCTGTGTATCGTGCAGACCACGGTCCTCGGACGGTGGAAACTGTTCGGTGCGGTGCCGGACCTCATGCTCGGCACGGTCGTCCTGCTCGGGTTCTGCAACGGACGCGAGGAGGGCGCAATCGGCGGCATTGCGGCGGGGACCATGAGTGCCATGCTCGGCACGGTCGGCGTGACGGTGGACCCGATTTTCTACATGATGATGGGGTACGTGTGCGGCTATTTTGCACGCGCGGTCTACCCGAAACGGTTTCTGACGTACCTGTTTTTCCTCGGCGCGACCCTGCCGTTCGGCGCGGTCCGGACCGTGATTTCCGCGTGCCTTGCGCATGGAAATCCAAGACCTGCCATGCTGTTTCTCTACGCCATTCTGCCCGAGGCGGCGGGGACGTTCCTCTGCGGCGCGGCGCTGTTTTTCCCGCTGCGGCGGCTGCTCGGGAAGAAAAAAGAACGGCGGGGCGTGAAGAGATAGGACGGTCGGCATAAAAAGCGGAATGTTGTGGTGAAATCGGTTTGTGGATTCAAATATATCCCCCCTCATCAGTCGCTAACGCGCCAGCTTCCCCCAGGGGGAAGCCTAACAACGAGGGTTGAACTGATTTTGATAACTGCTCGGATATATAGAAAAATGAGGGAAAGACTTG
>CAZVYZ010000128.1:0-1901 GCA_964630695.1 uncultured Ruminococcus sp. | reverse complement strand
TTGGGGGGAAGCTGGCGCGTTAGCGACTGATGAGGGGGGATAAGCCAGCACCCACAAAACAAGTGTGATAGCCGCACTTTGTAACAAACACCTACCGAAATGCCTGCGGTATTCCGTCGAACCCCGCAGGGGCGCCAGCAGGCGGAATCTCGGCAGTGCGTAAGGTATTATATTGCAGTCAGCAAGTATCTTCCAACCGATGCGGAACGACCCGCGTGTCGTTCCGCGCCGGTCAAAATGTAACATTCATCTTATAAGAGAAATGAATCCCCGCCCACAAAATGAGTGCGATAGCCGCACTCTGTAACAACCCCCATACCTCCCCAAACGACAAAAACTTCCCCCATGACCCCGCCACTCAAAAAGCGAATCAAATTCTTGCTTTTCAAATGGCGGGGTCGTGGGGGAAGTTCTCGGAGGGTCAGGGAGGTTTGGAGGGTAGGGGTCCCTCTTTCAAGAGGGACCCCTGCGCCTCCAAGGTCTTTTCCCTTACCCTCCAAGGTCTTTTCCCTTACCCTCCAAGGTCTGTCTTTTTCTCACCTCACCAAGAAGTCGGCGACGGAGGCGCGAGCGGAGCGGAGAAGATTCTTCTGCGAAGAGGAAAGAAGCAACCGCATCCGATAACCGGAAAGATAGAACTGCGCGCGAAGAAGCGGGCTTTTCTCGGCGGACTCCGAGGGAGACGAAGCACCGGTTTCCGCACCGGTCGTGTCCGATTCCGTCAAGGTCCCGATGTCCTGTTCCGAGCGGAGGTCCAGAGTCAGAAACGGGACCTGCCGCGTGAGCGTGTAAAGGATGTCCGACCCCACGTCGCTCTCGGCAACCGACAGCGGAACCGCCACGGAGAATATCGTGTCCTGCCCGAGCGCCTGCCGCAGGGCGGAAAGGTAGTTGTGGGTCGCTTCAAATCCGTCGTCATCAAAGCGCAGGTCGGTCAGAAGCAATTCCGAGCCGCCCATCGAAAGGAATTCCCGCAGGACCGCCGCGTCGGTTGCGGCGGCGGCGTAGACCACGGCGTCGTCCGCCTTTTTGGGGAGTGTCACGCACCAAATCCCAATCAGGTGCGGGACCTCCTCCACGAGGCTTTCCATGCGGCTTTTGACGTTCGTCGTGGGGCTTTCAACGGTTTCAAGTCCGAGATAGGAAATCACGGGCGAGGTGTAAAGCAGTTTTCCGTCTCCGTCGTTGATTGGCACCGCAACCGCCTGTGGCGGGTTGTCTCCGAGCGTGCGGAGCGAGGTCCCGAGACGGAACGCCTCCGCCTGCACCTGCGGCGCGCGTCGGGTCTGCGGCGCGACGGTCGTCGGAGTCGTCTCGGTTTCTCCCTCGGTCAGTTTCCGGTAGGTATCGTCATCAAGGCAACTGTTCAGAATGTTTCCCGTTACAATCGCGGCAACCAGTACGACTGCCGCCACGATTCCAACGATGGCTCCTGCGGGTAATTTTCCGCGCCGCCCCGCGCGGCGATTATACCGTCTCATGGTGTTCTCCTTTTTTGGGTCTAAGACCTTGGGGCTTTGCCCCGAACTTAAGACCTCGGGACCCTGTCCCGAACCCTGCTTAGAAAACTTTTGGAAAAGTTTTCTAAGGACTTTCAAAACTTTAACTAAGGGGGATTTTCCCCTTTCCTTTTTGTGGTATCGTTTCTTCTGTAGCCGTTTATGCGCTACGAATTCCGGCTGCTACGAGACCAATTCCGTCAAGCGGAATTGGCACGACTGTCGTCTCTCTCCGCTACCGGATAGAAAGAGTTCAAGTTAGTTGATGTCTGTTATGATAGACATTTTACATAGTGCCGAGATTCCGCCTGCGGGCGCCCCTGCGGGGTTCGACTCCGCGGCAAATTAGGGCTGTATTGTTCGCCCTTTTGCCTATTGTGCCGCTCCGCTCAGAATGACACA
>CAZVYZ010000127.1:0-2421 GCA_964630695.1 uncultured Ruminococcus sp. | reverse complement strand
AGAACTCCGAGAGAAGGAGGCGCGAAGTAATTATGTTAATGCCGAAAAGAGTCAAGTTCCGTCGCGTTCAGCGCGGCAGACTGAAAGGTAAGGCATCGCGCGGAACCACGCTCAGCAACGGTTCTTACGGACTGGTTGCGCTGGAGCCGTCGTGGATTACCAGTAACCAGATTGAGGCTGCCCGTATCGCTATGACGCGTTATATCAAGCGTGGCGGTCAGGTCTGGATTAAAATCTTCCCCGATAAGCCGATTACCGAGAAGCCGGCGGAAACCCGTATGGGTTCCGGTAAGGGTTCTCCGGAATACTGGGTCGCCGTTGTGAAGCCGGGCAGAGTTCTGTTCGAGATGGACGGCGTAAGTGAGGATGTGGCAAAGGAAGCAATGCGTCTTGCCGGTCACAAGCTCCCGATTAAAACCAAGTTCGTTTCCAAGACAACCGAAGCAAAGGAGGGTTAATCATGAAAGCGAAAGAACTCAGAACGATGTCGGCTGAGGCGCTTGAAGCGAAGCTGAAAGAACTGAAAGCTGAGCTGTTCAACCTGCGCTTCCAGCACGCAATCAATCAGCTTGACAACCCTCACAAAATCACCGAGGTCAAACACGACATTGCCCGTGTGATGACGGTTCTTCGGGAAATGAAGAAAGAGGAGGCGTAAGTCATGGCAGAAGAAAGAGCATTGAGAAAAACCAGAGTGGGTCTGGTTGTCAGCGATAAGATGGACAAGACCGTTGTGGTTGCCATCGAGGACAACGTGAAGCACCCGCTGTACGGAAAAATCGTGAAGCGCACCCTGAAACTGCACGCGCAGGACGACAACAACGCCTGCGGCGTGGGGGACAAGGTGAAACTCATGGAGACAAGACCGCTTTCCAAAACCAAGAGATGGCGTGTTGTCGAAATCATCGAAAAAGCGAAATAATCGCTTTGCGATGAAACAGTTCACTTATTCGAATAGTAGATACGTCGTAGCGTATTGAATCAGTAGGAGGAAAAGCAAGTGATTCAGCAGCAGTCTTTAATGAAAGTTGCCGACAACACCGGAGCCAAGGAACTGATGTGCATCAGAGTCCTCGGCGGCACCGCGAGAAGATATGCAAATATCGGCGATGTGGTGGTTTGCGCTGTCAAAAAGGCGACTCCCGGCGGAGTGGTCAAGAAAGGCGAGGTCGTGAAAGCGGTCGTCGTCCGGACAGTACACGGCATGAAGAGAGCCGACGGCTCTTATATCAAGTTCGATGAGAACGCGGCGGTCATTATCCGTGAGGATAAGACCCCCCGCGGAACCCGTATCTTCGGGCCGGTGGCAAGAGAACTTCGTGAGAAAGAATATCTCAAGATTCTCTCCCTCGCTCCCGAAGTGCTTTGATGGAGGTGGAAGCAATGGCAAATCTGCATATCAAAAAAGGCGATACCGTTGTGGTTCTCTCCGGAGATGACAAGGGTGTTCAGGGCGAAGTCATCGCCACCTCTCCCGAAGAGGGAAAGGTCATTGTGAAAGGTGTCAACATCATTCACAAACACGTCAAGCCCCGCAGAGAGGGTGAGACGGGCGGCATCGTGGATGCCGAGGGCGCAATCTATGCGTCCAATGTAGCGCTGGTCTGCCCGAAGTGCGGCAAAGCCGCAAGAGTCGCGGCGAAAGTCGGCGAGGACGGCAAGAAAATCCGTGTAGCGGCGCACAAAGCGTGCGGCTATCCGGAAATTAAGTAAGGAGGGAAACGAAAATGGCAAGATTGAAAGATTTATATAAAGCCGAGGTCGCTCCCGCCCTCCTGAAGAAGTACAACTACAAGAGCGTCATGCAGATTCCGAAACTCGACAAGATTGTTATCAACGTCGGTGTCGGTGATGCAAAGGATAACTCCAAGGCGCTTGACGCGGTTCTGCGTGACCTTTCGATTATTTCCGGTCAGAAGGCAATCGCGACCCGCGCAAAGAAGTCTGTCGCAAACTTCAAGGTCCGCGAGGGCATGAAGATTGGCGCAAAAGTGACCCTGCGCGGCGACAGAATGTATGAATTCATGGACAGACTCTTCAACTTCGCACTGCCGAAAGTCCGTGACTTCAAGGGCATCAACCCCAATGCGTTCGACGGAAGAGGAAACTATGCGCTCGGTCTGAAAGAGCAGTTGATTTTCCCCGAAATCGAATACGATAAGGTTGAGAAAATCCGCGGTATGGACATCTGCTTTGTCACAACCGCACAGACCGACGACGAAGCCCGTGAGCTGCTGACCCTGTTCGGCGCTCCGTTCGCGAAATAATCAGAGGGAGGTAACAAACGATGGCAAAGAAATCCATGATTCTGAAGCAGCAGAAAGAACAGAAATTTTCCACGAGAAAATACAACCGCTGCAAAATCTGCGGACGCCCTCACGCGTATCTCCGGAAATTCGGCATCTGCCGTATCTGCTTCCG
>CAZVYZ010000126.1:0-2493 GCA_964630695.1 uncultured Ruminococcus sp. | reverse complement strand
TTTGCAACGCAAAATCTTGTCAATAGCGGCTCCGCCGCGTTGCCCTCATTTCAAGAGGGGGTCCCCTCCCTCCAAGGTCTTCTTCCCCTCTCCCTCCAAGGTCTTCCCTACCCCAACGTTAATACGCAGAAGTCAGAAAGTTCTTCGCGGCGACGAACCACAATCTCGTCCAACAAATCGCTGAGCGCGCGGGAAACCTGACGGGCGTCACAACGCATAACCCCCTCCAAGAGGAACCCGCGACCGTCGTAGCCGTTGTCGGGGGAGCCGTCCAGAAGTTGCGTGTAGCGCGCCTTGACATTGTAGGCGACGCGCGCACTCGCAGAAAGCATCGTGCGGGGAATGCTCATCGAACGCGTAAGACTGCGCGGACAGAGTGTGAGAAGCAGAGTCAGACGGTTTGATTCCCAATGCAGTTCCAACGGAATGTCCATGCGGTAGCGACCGTCGGAGAAATCCTGCCGCAGATACCCATGGGCAACAATGCCCTTGCCCGTGGAACGGTAACGGAGCGGCTTTTTCTTCTTTTTGAGATTCAATACGGGGTAATCGGCAAGGACCTTGTCCAATTCATCCGCCACGCGGTTTTTGATACCAAACAGCATTCCGAAGTCTCCTTTTCCGCTTGTATTATCACTATTATAGCATGGAAAAAAATGATTGTCAATGCTTTTTTCACCAAACCCCTTGACTTTTCCGCCAAATCCGTTATAATGAAAACAGAAAGCGAGGGAGCAAACATGAAACTGTTAATCGAACACGGTCGGGTCCTGACGGGAAACGCGTTTGCGCAGGACTGCCCGATTCTGATTGAGGGGGATACCGTCCTTGCAGTCGGCGCCGTCGGAGAGGTACCGAAAGAGACGCCCCGCCTGTCCGCCGAGGGGCTGACCGTCCTGCCCGGGCTTGTGGATATGCACACCCACGGGCGCATGGGTTACGATTTTACCACCGCCACGCGGGAGCAGATGGAAGCGATGAAGCGCTCCTATGCCGAACATGGCGTGACCACCGTGTTCGCCACGCTTGCGTCAGCGGAAAAGCAGGATTGGCTCCGCGCCATCGCCGACGTTGAAGCCTGCGGCTACGACGGCATCCATCTGGAGGGCAGGTATCTCAACCCCGTCAAGCGCGGCGCGCACAATCCCGCCCTGTTGGTCCCGCTCGACCCGCGCGATTTGGAGGATTGCCTGAACGCGATTCACATTCCCTGCCACATTACTGCGGCATACGAACTGGATGCGGACGGCGGGTTTGCCGCCTGCGCAAAGGCGTACGGTGCCACGTTGGGGTTGGGTCACACCAATGCCACCGCCGCCGAGACGCGGACCGCCGTTTCGCGCGGGGTTGACTGCTTCACGCACCTTTACAATGCCATGCCCCCGCTGCACCATCGCGAGGGCGGCGCGGTCTGCGTGGCGCTGACGACCGACCTGTGGACCGAGATGGTTGTGGACGGTCTGCATATTTGTCCCGATATGGTGCGCATGACCTATCGGTTCAAGGGACCCGAGCGGTTCATTCTGATTACCGACTCGATGGAAGCCACGGGCTGTCCGGACGGTGAATACGCCATTGCGGGCGAACCTGTCATTGTCCGGAACGGACGGGCGGAGACGCGCACGGGCGCTCTGGCGGGCAGCACGTTGGACCTGTGGCAGGCAGTGAAGAATCTGATGCGGATGACAGGTGCGCCGCTTGAAGACGCGGTGCGTTGTGCGACGCTGAATCCCGCGACCGTGACGGGAATTGCGGACCGTGTGGGCAGTCTGGAGGCCGGCAAGCGCGCCGACCTGCTTCTGGTTGACGACGGGCTGAACATCCGTCAGGTTCTGGCGGCGGGGACCCCCGTATGGGAGATTGCAAGGAGTGTGCAGAAATGAAACAACCGATGAGTTTGAAAAAAAGGACTGTGATACAGGACGTACTGGTGGTGCTGTTCGTTGCCGTGGCGCTGTTTTCGGCGCTTCTGACGGTTTTGTCGCTGATTCCCGAACGCGCGGGATTGGTGGTACGCGAAGAAGTGGTTGCCACGTCCGCGCGTGTGAGCATAGTTGAGGACGTTTGGCAGGTTTCGGTTCGCGGCAGGTTGCGCAACACGTCGGACAAGACCGTCACAGTCTCGGGGTTGACCATCACGGTAAAGG
Organism: uncultured Ruminococcus sp.; assembly: GCA_964630695.1. Taxonomy (GTDB): domain Bacteria; phylum Bacillota; class Clostridia; order Oscillospirales; family CAG-272; genus UMGS1865. The sequence continues at coordinate 346 of CAZVYZ010000126.1, read as the reverse complement.
GGGCCTCCGACACGAAGTTGACGTTGGACAAGGGCTTTACGCTTGCGCCGCGCGAGGATTACGATTTGATGCTCTCGGGTGTATTGGACCATGCGGTGGACGGCACGCCGGAGGTGACCGCTGTAGTTGACGGTGTCTCCGTTTACCTGCGGAATCCCGCCGACACGCCCTTGATTGCGACGCTCTTTCCGCTTGCCTTTGCGATCCTTTTCTCGGTCCTCTCCGTCCGCGCCGTTAAAGTTTTACGGCTTCTTTTGGAGGAGGCTCGGATGAGGTGAGGGGAAGAAGACCTTGGAGGGGTGAGGAAGACCTTGGAGGGAGGGGAACCCCTCTTGAAAGCGGGGTT
>CAZVYZ010000125.1:0-2503 GCA_964630695.1 uncultured Ruminococcus sp. | reverse complement strand
CAAACACAAATTCAACTGGTAAATAAAAACACTTCAAAATTTCGCTCGTTTACCTGATTGTGTACTACGAAAGGAATTTTGCATAAAGGCTTCCCCTTGGGGGGAAGCTGGCGCGTAAGCGACTGATGAGGGGGGATAAATCTCTACTCACTCAAGGCTTACCCATTCCATCGAATCCCGCCAACCAATCAAGCGCGATAGCCGCACTCTGCAACGAATCCATACCTCCCAAAACAACCAAACTTCCCCCACGACCCCGCCGCCTGAACAAGTGAATCAAATTTTTGCTTTGTAAATGGCGGGGTCGTGGGGGAAGTTCTCGGGGAGTGAGGGAGGTTTGGAGGGGGAGAGGACCCGTCTTTCAAGAGGGTCCTCTCCCCCTCCAAGGTCTTCCCCTCCCCCCAAGGTCTTCCTACTCCTTTATCCCCATCTGCTCCATGAGACGCTTGTTGAATTCGAGAGCGGTGTTGAAGCCCATTTTTTTCTGACGGTTATTCATCGCGGCGATTTCCAGAATGATGGCAAGATTTCGCCCGGGGCGAACGGGGACCGTCACGCACGGGATGTTCAAGCCGAGAATGTTGATTGTCTCGTCTTCCATTCCGAGACGGTCGTACATCTTGCCCTCCACCCAGTTTTCAAGTTGAATCACAAGGTCAATCCGCTCGGTTTCCTTGACTGCACCGATACCGAACAGACGGCGCACGTCCACGATGCCGATGCCGCGCAACTCCACATAGTGGCGAATCATCTCGGGCGCGGAGCCGACCAACGTCTTTTCCGATACCCGCTTGATTTCCACCGCGTCGTCCGCAATCAGACGATGCCCGCGCTTGACCAGTTCGATTGCCGTCTCGCTCTTGCCGACGCCGCTGTCGCCCAGAAGTAATAAGCCCTCGCCGTAAACCTCCACAAGCCCGCCGTGCCGCGTGATGCGGGGTGCTAAGTAGGTGTTCAGCGACGCGATGAGACTGGACATAATCGGGCTGGTTTTGATGTCGGTCCGCAGAACCGGAATCTGCTCCCGCTCGGCGCGTTCAATCAATGCGTTATCGGCAGGCAGGGAGGTCGTGTAAAGAATCGCCACGGGGTGCGCGTCAACAAATTTCTGCAACATCACGCGCTTGGTACTCGGTTCGATGGATTGCAGATAGGAAGTTTCCGCCTTTCCAATCAGTTGAATCCGTTCCGCCTTGAAGTCGCCGTAAAAGCCCGCCAAAGCAAGCCCCGGGCGGTTGACCTCGGGCGTTTCAATCATGATTTCGTCGAATTTCTCAGGACGAACCAACACCTCAAATCGGAATTCCTCCACGACTTTCGACAGCGCAATCTTATACTCCTGTTTCATCGTATCTCCTTTCGGGGACGGCTACCAACCGTTACCCGCCCGTATCCTTTCTGTATTATAGCATAAAGTGCGGCAAAATGGAATGTTTTTTGAAAAATTTTTGCCGTGCGGGCGTGTATTAACAAAAAAATCATAATTATACTGTATAATAAGAGCAGGAAAGAGAGGGCAAAGCATGAAATTCGGAGCATTACGGCGGCTTTTGCCGTTTCTGATGACGGTCTGTGTGGTTTTCGGGACGTTTGGCGTCGGATGTACGTCGGCAAATCGCGAAGTCGTTGCCACCTGCGGTGGGGACCCTGTTCTGCGGGAAGAATACACGTATCTTGTCGGACGGCTTGCGGACGCGGGCTTGAGCGAGGACGAAATTCGCGAAAAGATTACGCCGTCCATTATCGAGGACCGCGCGATTCTTGCGGCGGGCGCGGACCTGCTGGACGGCTTGACGGTGGATGACAAAACGGTCAAGGCGGCGGTCAAAGAGGGCATCAAAGCGGCGCAGACAGACTACGGCGGCAAGGACGCCTATCGCGCGGCGTTGGCGGAGCAGTCTTTGACCGAGCATTGCCTGAAACGGATGCTTGCGGTGGCGGAAATCCAGCGGCGTTTGATGGAAAAACTCTATGCGGGAACGGAACTGGAAAGCGAATCGTCTTTTGCGGCGTGGCTGACCGATGACGCGCACTATGCGCGGGTGGAACGCTACGATTTTCAGAGTGCGGCGGATGCGGATGCGTTTCTGGCGGCGGTGCAAAGCGGCGGTACGGCGGACGATGTTTACCGCTCGCACGGTGGCACGAAAGTCTCTGCAAGTTACTGCTTTTTGGGGCTTGGCAGTGAGGAATTGGATGCGCTGTTGTTTTCCCTCCCTGCCGACGGTGCGACACTTTCTTCGGTCATTTATGAGCGCGGCGTATACTCGGTTTACCGCCGTTTGGCGGTGAGTGCCGAGGAGCGCGAGGACATGGCGGCGCTTCAGGGGCGCACGGCTCACGATGCGCTTCGCTCCCGTCGCTGGGAATCGTTCCTCGCGCGGTACGCGGACGGGCTGACGGTGGAGTGGAGGTAGAAAAAGACCTTGGGGGGAGGGGAAGACCTTGGAGGGGTGAGGAAGACCTTGGAGGCGCAGGGACCCCTCTTGAAAGAAGGGGTCCC
>CAZVYZ010000124.1:0-2519 GCA_964630695.1 uncultured Ruminococcus sp. | reverse complement strand
AAAACTTCTTTCAAGAAGTTTTCAAGTAGGGTTCGGGGCAACGCCCCGAGGTCTTTGGGTTCGGGGCAACGCCACAAGGTCTTACTCCGCAGAAGTGGTTGCCGCACCGCTGTTGCGGGCGACATGGAACGTGACCTCTTTCCCGTCGCTTTCGCAGATGATGTCACCCTGTAGGTCGGTCCGAAAAACCTTAGCATCTGCCTGATGGAGTCGGGAGAGCGTCTGTTCGGTCGGATGCCCGTACTTGTTGCCCTTGCCGCAGGAGATGACAGCGTATTGCGGCATGACTTCGAGCAGAAAACGAATGGAGGTCGAGGTATCGCTCCCGTGATGCCCCACCTTGAGAACGGTCGACTTCAACGTGACTCCCGCTTCGCACATCGCCGATTCGGACGCATGCTCCGCGTCACCGGTGAAGAGAAACGAGGTCGCACCGTATACCACCCGCAATACAATGGACGTGTTGTTATTGTCCGATTTCGGGTAGTTCTCGCGCGGGGCAAGTACCGTTACCGTCGCACTGCCGAGCGGAAAGACCGTGTCGGCGGCAGGCTTTATCAATTTTTTGCCCTGTCCCTCCACGCGCGACTTGAAGTTTTGAAATGCCTTGGTGTCGTAGTCGTCAACGGGGCAAAAGACCGTCCCCGCCTGTGCTTGCTCCAAAGCACCCGAAAGCCCGCCCACATGGTCCGCGTCCGCGTGCGTGCAGACCACATAGTCCAGATAGGAAATGTCCAGTTTCTTCAGATAGGTGTAAACCGTGCGGCTCGCACTCTTGTCACCACCGTCAATCAGCATCGATTTCCCGTCGCAGAGAATCAGCGTCGCGTCACCCTGACCGACGTCGATAAAATGAACCGCAAAGGAATCTCCGACGGCACCGGTTTCCGGTGCGTCTGTTCCCGACGCAACGGTTCCCGATATACCGAATCCCGACGTGACGGGAACCTCTGTCCCGTCAAACCCGAATATCCCGCAACTGCACAGAAACAGGCAAACGAATGCCAGAAAGAATGCTGCAAAACGGCTTAATTTAGAATAAGATTTGTTTTGATTCATGATTTTGAGTTTCAATGACCGAATTCAACCAATTCAAGCCCCGAATTGTCCTCCAACGTGTGCGAAATCTGCCATTCGGTCTTGAACAGCAGAAAATTGTTGCCGTGGAAGTCCTGCACCCACTTGACGTCAAACAGATGCAACTTCGCGGGGTCCGCACCGTTCGAGATGCGGCGGATATATTGGTACGGTTGCGGGTATTGGCGGTAGGTTACACCGTATTCCGATTTCATCCGCGACTCCAGAACGTCGAATTGCAATTCACCCACAACGCCGACATAGACGCGCTCCAGACCGCCGCCCGGCTCAGTGAAAATCTGAATCGCACCCTCCTGTGCAATCTGGTTCATACCCTTTGCAAATTGCTTGCGCTTCATGCTGTCGGTCTGTTCCACCATCGCAAAGCACTCGGGCGCAAAGGTCGGAATGCCCTCAAACTTCACCTTGCGTTCTTTTGCGCAGACCGTGTCGCCGATGGAGAAAATCCCGGGGTCAAACACGCCGATGATGTCGCCTGCGTAAGCCTCGGTGATGCCCGCGCGCTCCTGTGCCATCATCTGCTGCGGCTGTGACAACTTGATTTCCTTGCCCGCCTGAACGTGGTAGTATTCCGCATCCCGCTCAAACTTGCCCGAGACGATGCGCATGAACGCGATGCGGTCACGGTGCGCTTTGTTCATGTTCGCCTGAATCTTGAACACGAACGCAGAGAAAGACGGCGTGAACGGGTCGACCACCTCGTCGCCCGCCGTGCGCGGCAGGGGGGCAGTGGTCATCCGGAGAAAGTGTTCGAGGAAGAACTCCACGCCGAAGTTGTTCAGCGCCGAACCGAAGAAGACCGGACTGAGTTTTCCGGCACGGACTTTTTCCAAATCGAAATCAAAGCAGGCGCCGTCCAAAAGTTCCACCTGCTCGGTCAGTTCCTCGCGTGCGTAGGACCCGATGAGACTGTCGAGTTTTTCGGTGTCGGCAATGTCGCAGTCGATTGCGGCAAGACGGTCGCGCCCGCGGTGCGAATCGCCGAACGCAAGGATGCGGTGACCGTCGCGGTCGTAAACACCCTTGAAGCCCACGCCGCAGCCGATGGGCCAGTTCATCGGATAGGTCCCGATGCCGAATTCCTTTTCCAGTTCGTCCAACAGGTCGAACGGGTCACGCGCCTCGTGGTCCAGTTTGTTGATAAAGGTAAAAATCGGAATGTGCCGCATGGCGCAAACGCGGAACAGTTTGCGGGTCTGCGGCTCAATGCCCTTTGCCGCGTCGATGACCATCACTGCGCTGTCCGCCGCCATCAGCGTGCGGTAGGTGTCCTCCGAGAAGTCCTGATGCCCGGGGGTGTCCAGAATGTTGATGCAGTAGCCCTCGTACTCAAACTGCATGACCGAAGAGGTAATCGAAATGCCTCTTTTCTTCTCCATCTCCATCCAGTCCGAAACGGCGTGGCGGTCGGAAGCCTTGCC
>CAZVYZ010000123.1:0-2532 GCA_964630695.1 uncultured Ruminococcus sp. | reverse complement strand
CCCGCACTTGTGCGGGAAATTTGTGGTCACGAATCCACCATCTCCCACCAAAATAGAGACATACCCTTGTGGTGTGTCTCTATTTTGTTTGGTGATGGTTGAGATGAGGAACGCCGCAGCGGCAGTTGTGCGGTACCGCTTTCGGTCCCGCGGTCTGCCGTCGTTCACAACTGCTGTCCATTTCCCGCACCTGTGCGGGAAATTTGTGGTCACGAATTCACCATCTCCCACCAAAACATCCCGAGTGCGCTCGGGATGTTTTACTGATTCCTTATTACTTCTTCACGCTTCACTATTCCCTTTCACTTCAAAAGCAGGAGCCTTTCCTCGGCTCCTGCTTTTTCTCATCTGTATTTTTCGGCTTCCGCAAGCAGCGTCTCTTTCTCGTTCGGCAGTTTCCCGTCCACCACCGCGTCAAACAGCGCCTGCAACATTCTCCCCATCTCGGGTCCCGCAGGAATCCCGAGCGCCATCAGGTCGCGCCCGTTCACCGCAAGACTGCGCAAAGAGAGACACGCGTTCTCCGCCCTCAGTTTCTTCACCATAGCGGGAAGCGCATACCATGCCGGCGGCAGGTCGCAGAAATCGGGGTGGTGCGCCAGACGGTCGCACCGCTGAATCTCCAACAGCCGCCCGATGTCCGCGTCCCCGAATCGCATCATCAGCCGCCGCACGCCCTTTTCCTGCGTGGGAAGCGGCATATCGTGTTCCCGCACCAGTGCCAGCACCCGCGCGGTCGTGTCGCGGTCGTACCGCAAGCGCTCCATTGCCGCCTGCGCCAGTTCCACGCTGACCTTTGCATGCCCGGGGAAATGCCCGCCCTGCGCGTCCTCGCGGTAAACCGCCGGTTTCCCGACGTCATGGAAGAACAGCGCCAGACGGACAATGCGGTCCGCCTTTGCATATTCCAGCGCCGCCAGCGTGTGCTCCCAGACATCAAAGCAATGATAGCGGGAGTTCTGCGCAAAGCCGAAGCACGGGGTCACCTCGGGAAAAATCTGCCCGACAATCTCGGGAAACGCGCGCAGAATCCGCACGCTTCCCGCGCCGAGCAACAGTTTGTCCCACTCGACCCGCACACGCTCTCTTGCGATGTTGTCAAGCAGGGCGCGGCAGTCCCGCACGGCGTTCGCGGTGGCGGGGTCGATTGCAAACTCCAGCGTTGCCGCGAACCGCACCGCGCGCAGGATACGCAACCCGTCCTCGCAAAAGCGGGTTGTCGGGTCCCCCACGCAACGGATGACGCGCGCGTCAAGGTCCCGTTTCCCGCCGAACGGGTCACACAGCCCGCGCCTTGGGTGGTACGCCATGGCGTTGACGGTAAAGTCCCGACGTGCGAGGTCATCCTCCACGGTATCCGAGAACGTGACCTGCACGGGGTGGCGGTTATCGGCGTAGGCACCGTCGCGGCGGTAGGTGGTGATTTCAAGCGGCTCCCCCTCCCACAGGACGGTAACCGTTCCGTGTTTCCGTCCGGTTTCCACGGTGCGGCAGTCCGCAAAGCAGGCAAGGACCTCTTCCGGTCGCGCGACCGTGGTCAGGTCCCAGTCGTTCGGCGTTCTGCCGAGCAGGGAATCCCTTACGCAGCCGCCCACGACGTAAGTCTCAAAGCCGTTCTGCTCCAATCGTCGGAGCGCCGCCCCCGCCGCGGGGGACAGAGCAATGGGTTCCATTTTCGGTCCCCCTTTCACAAAATTATTCGTGCCGCCGTCCGAACAGGTTCCGCCGTCTGATAAGGATGCAGAGGAGCGTTCCGAGTACGCCTGCGGACAGCACCTCGCCTGCGGTGACGGTGAGGGTAATATAGGGCAGTCCACCCTCCATATGATACGCATAAACCAGAATCGGCGGGACGATGAGGGCGTTTGCGAGGATGGTTGGCACGGTGGTGAGCCACGCGGGGGCTTTTCGGAGCAGGTATGCGCCGAGTGCGCCGACGAGCGTTGCGAGCGAGCCGAACACGACGTCCTGCCAGAGCCCTCCCGTGATAAGGTTGGAAATCACGCACCCGACGGTCAGCCCCGGGATTGCGGCGGGGAAGAACGCGGGCAGGACGCACAGCGCCTCGGAGACGCGGAACTGGATTGCTCCGCTTGCGAGGTTGAACGCTCCGACAACGCAGGTGAGGACGGTGTAAAGTGCGGCGACAATTCCCGCTTGGCAGACGTACAGGATGTGCTTTTGGTTGGTTCGTGCTTTCATTTTCGGTTTTCTCCTTAGTTTTGTTTAATGTGAGGATGGTTACGAACTCACAGATTTTTAAGACCTTGGGACTCTGTCCCGAGCCCTAAGACCTCGGGCCTCTGTCCCGAACCCTAAGACCTTGGGCCGCTGTCCCAAACCCTGCTTAGGGGACTTCTTAAGGAGAAGTCCCCTAAGAACCTTTAAGACCTTCAACCCAATTGGCTTCATGTCTCTATTTTTACATTGTACAGATTCTAATGTAGCCATATTCCGTGCTACGAATTCCGGCTGCTCCGCGCCCAATCCCGTCCAGCGGGATTGGCAAGGCGGCTATCGCCGCTCGCTCCG
>CAZVYZ010000122.1:0-2668 GCA_964630695.1 uncultured Ruminococcus sp. | reverse complement strand
GAGGGTTTTAGAAAAGGCTTCCCCTCGGGGGGAAGAAAACTGCAAGCAGTTTGTCACGTAAGCGACTGATGAGGGGGGATAAATCTCCGCTCACATAACGCTGTGCGAATATGGCAAACAACTGTGTGTACATAGCAAACAAAAATGCGAACATAGCAAATAAAAATTTGAGAAGCCGGTAGGATTACAAGAGTAAACAGGCTCGTAATTTCCTGCTTACCATACTTGTTATGAAAACGAGAGGGTTTTAGAAAAGGCTTCCCCTCGGGGGGAAGAAAACTGCAAGCAGTTTGTCACGTAAGCGACTGATGAGGGGGATAAATCTCCGCTCACATATGAATAAGTCAGCAACTAACCTGAATTTTTTCTATCCGGTAGCGGAGAGAGTGAAAACGTCCGCATTCCGCTGGCGGAATGCGGCTCGGAGCAGCCGGAATTCGTAGCACATAAACGGCTACACAAAAATCAGTACAACGTAAAGACAGAATCAAAAATCCAATTGGGTTAAAGTTTTGAAAGTCCTTAGAAAACTTTTTCAAAAGTTTTCTAAGTAGGGTTCGGGGCAAAGCCCCGAGGTCTTAAACAACCCTGCCAGAAAGGAAACGCTATGGAAGAAAACAATCAGCAGAAGCACGTCCCGCACGCGTACGACGAGACGCAGATTCAGGTCTTGGAGGGACTGGAAGCAGTCCGAAAGAGACCCGGTATGTATATCGGGTCGACCTCCATCAGAGGTCTGCACCATCTGGTGTATGAAATTGTCGATAACTCAATCGACGAGGCACTGGCGGGCAGATGTAAGAGAATCGAGGTCACTCTTCTGCCGGACGGCAGTTGCGCGGTGCAGGACGACGGGCGCGGAATCCCGAGCGGAATCCACCCGAAAATGGGCATTCCGACACTGGAAGTCGTTTATACCGTTCTGCACGCGGGCGGAAAATTCGGCGGTGACGGGTATAAATTCTCGGGCGGTCTGCACGGCGTGGGAGCGTCGGTCGTGAACGCGCTGTCGGAGTGGGTCGAGATTGACAACTGCCACGACGGCGAGCGGTACACCGAGCGGTTCGAGCGCGGCGTGGTGGCGCGGAAGTTCAAGGACGAGGGACCGACCGACAAGCACGGTCTGTACGTCCGCTTCAAGCCTGACGCGCAGATTTTTGAAGAGACGACCTTTGACTATGAAGTCCTGCTGAAAAGACTGCGCGAGCAGGCGTTTCTGAACGCGGGGGTCAATATCTCCCTGCGCGACGAGCGTGCGCCGCTGGAAGACGGAACCTACCGCGAGGATGACCTCATGTACGAGGGCGGTATCAGGTCTTTCGTGGAGCATATCAACGAGCAGAAGCACTGCGAAATGATTCATCCGGAAGTCATTTATATGCGGGCGGAGAAAGAGGACTGCGTGGCGGAAGTCGCGATGCAGTACAACGACAGTTACAACGAAGCGGTGCTGACCTTTGCGAATAACATCAACACCGTGGAGGGCGGCACGCATGAGATTGGCTTCAAAACCGCGCTGACCAAGGTGTTCAACGACTACGGCAGGAAATACGGCATTCTCAAGGATTCGGACAAGAACCTCTCGGGCGAGGACGTGCGCGAGGGTCTGACGGCGATTGTGTCGGTCAAACTGACCGAGGCGCAGTTCGAGGGGCAGACCAAGGGCAAACTCGGAAACAGCGAGATGCGGACCTTTGTCTACAACCTTGTGACCGAGAAACTGGCGGAGTATCTGGAGGAGCATCCCGACGTGGGTCGCGCGATTCTGGACAAGGCGCTGGCGGCGTACCGTGCGCGGGAAGCGGCGCGGAAGGCGCGCGAGGCAACGCGGCGCAAGGGACTTCTGGGCGGCAACTCCCTGCCGGGAAAGCTGGCGGACTGCCAGGAGAAGAACGCGGAATTCACAGAGTTGTATCTGGTGGAGGGAGACTCCGCAGGCGGCTCGGCAAAGCAGGGGAGAAACTCGCGGTTTCAGGCAATCCTGCCCCTGCGCGGCAAGGTCCTGAACGTGGAAAAGACGCGGCTTGACAAGGTTTACGCAAACCAGTCGCTGATTCCGATCATTCAGACGCTCGGTTGCGGCATTGGGGAGGAATTCGACCCCGCGAAGTTGCGGTACGGAAAGATCATCATCATGGCGGATGCCGACGTCGACGGTTCGCACATTCGGATTCTGCTTCTGACGTTCTTCTTCCGCCACATGCGGAAGTTGATTGAGGACGGGCACGTTTACTTTGCCCAGCCGCCGCTTTACAAAATTTACCGCAAGGGTGCGAAATACGGCAACGAGCGCTACGCGTTCTCGGACGAGGAGCGGGACCGCATTATCGCCGAGATGGGCGGGACGAACATTGAAGCCGACCGCTACAAGGGTCTTGGTGAGATGGACCCCGAGCAGCTGTGGGAGACGACGATGGACCCTGCGTATCGGACGATTCTGCGCGTGACGATTGAAGATGCGATTGCCTGCGACGAGATGTTCTCGCTCCTGATGGGCGACAAGGTTGACCCCCGCCGCCAATTCATCGAGCAAAACGCGAAGTTTGCAGAGAATTTGGATATATAAGGGGTAAAGGGGAAGACCTTGGAGGCGCAGGGGACCCCCTTTCGGAGGGGGTCCCCTACCCTCCAAACCTCCCTGACCCTCCCCGAACTTCCCTGCACGGCA
>CAZVYZ010000121.1:0-2700 GCA_964630695.1 uncultured Ruminococcus sp. | reverse complement strand
GTAGGAAGTTAGTTGATGATTGGAGCGGAACGACCCATGTGTCGTTCCGTTTCGGTCAAAATCACATTGTTTTTACCTACGACCAGTACGTTTTTCATTGCTTGCTCCTTTTTATTAAGACCTCGGGGCGTTGCCCCGAACCCTGCTTGAAAACTTCTTGAAATGAAGTGAAAATTGGATTGCTTGCAATCCAATTTCAAGACTTTCAAGAACTTTAACCCAATTGGATTTTTGGTTCTGTTTTTACATTGTGCAGATTTTAGGTGTAGCCGGATACGCTCTACGAATTCCGGCTGCTCCGAACCAAATCCCGTCGAGCGGGATTTGGGCGGCGGTCGCCTTTCTCCGCTACCGGATAGAAATGGTAGGAAGTTAGTTGATGATTGGAGCGGAACGACCCATGTGTCGTTCCGTTTCGGCCAAAATCACATTGTTTTCAGGATGGCTTCGATTTCCTCGGGGGTATGTGCGATATGCGTTGCGCCGTGGGCGCGCAAAAAGGGTTCGTCGCGGTAGCCCCAACTGACCCCGATATGTGCCATGCCTGCGTTTTTTGCGGTCGCAATGTCCACGTCGCTGTCTCCGACCATGACGCACTCCGAAAGCGGTGTGCCGAGGGCTTTAGCAAGTTCGGTCGGCATGAGCGGGTCGGGCTTGGTCGGTTCCCCGGGGCGGACGCCCCGGGCGGCGTCGTAACTGTGTGGAATAAGGACCTGCTCCGAGAGCCTTTTCACGAATTCGTCCTGCTTATTGGACAGCACGCCGATGCGGTAGCCTGCGCGGTGGAGGCGGTCGAGCAGTTCCGTCATGCCTGCGTAGGCTTCGCGGGTATGGTCGTAGACCTTGCCGTATTCCGCGTTGTAGTCGGCAAGCACGCGGTCAATCTGCTCCGCGCTCCGCGCGCGCTCGGGAATCGCCTGGCGAATCAGTTCGCGCGGACCGTGATTGATGAACGCCAGAATGTCCGCGTCGGTGTGGGTCGGATAGCCGTAGCGGAGCATGGTGTTGTTCACGCCCTCGCGGATGGCAGGGACCGTATTTGCGATGGTCCCGTCAAAGTCAAACAGGATTGCTTTCATGTTTTTTCCTCGGTTCTGTTTCTCATAGGAACAGTATACCACAAAATTGCGGGCTTGTCAAGGTCGGCGCGGATTGCGGACAAGAAAAAACGCCCGAATGCTTGACGAACGCCTTTTTTTGTGGTACAATATAAGGGATAAGTACAGAAGTACCAAACAAACAGAAAGGATAAAATCGATGACACTTTACGAGGACCTGAAATGGCGGGGTCTGATTCAGGATATTTCCAGCCCCGATTTGATTGACAAGCTCAACGCGGGAGGTATGACGTTCTATATCGGCACCGACCCGACGGCGGACAGTCTGCATCTCGGGCATTATTCCTCTTTCCTCATTACCCGCAGGCTTGCGGCGGCAGGGCATACCCCGCTGCTTCTGGTCGGCATGGCAACGGGACTGATTGGCGACCCGCGCGGCACGGTGGAGCGCAAACTCTCGGACCGCGAAACGGTCATGAAGAACTTTGACGCGCTCAAGGCGCAACTGCAAAAGATTTTTCCCTACGAGGTGGTCAACAACTACGACTGGGTGAAAGACATTACCATCATTGATTTCTTCCGCGATTACGGCAAGCACATCAACGTCGGCTATATGCTCAGCAAGGACCACGTGAAACGGCAGATGGAGAGCGGTATTTCCTATGCGGAATTCTCCTACATGCTGATTCAGGGCTTGGACTTCAAGTATCTGCACGAGCATCGCGGGGTGGACCTGCAGGTCGCGGGTTCAGACCAGTGGGGCAACATTACCACGGGGATTGAACTGATTCGCAAGACCACGGGCGACGAGGTTTACGCGCTGACCATGCCTCTTGTCACCGATTCGCACGGCAACAAGTTCGGCAAGAGTGAGGGCAACGCGGTCTGGCTGGACAAGAACAAGACCAGTTCCTATGAACTTTACCAGTTCCTCATCAACTCCGAGGACAGCAAGGTGATTGATTACCTCAAGCGTCTGACGTTCCTCTCGCGCGAGGAGATTGAGGACATTGAAGCGCGCCACAATGCGGAGCCGGAAAAGCGGATTGCGCAAAAGGCGTTGGCGCAGGCAATTCTGACCGACCTGCACGGTGCGGGCGCTTACGAAGAAGCCGTGAAAATCAGCGAGCATCTCTTTGCGGGTGAGATTAAGGACATCCCGCCGCACGACCTGCTTGCGGGCTTGAAGAACGTACCGCACTTTGAAACGACCGGCGGTGCTTTGATTGATGTTCTGGTCACTTCGGGTATCTGCACCTCCAAGCGCGAGGCGCGCGAGTTCCTCACGAACGGTGCGCTTTCTCTCAACGGCGACGTGGTAAAGGACCCTGCTCTTGAAATCACCTCTTCTCTCTGCATTGATAACCGCTATCTCGTCATCCGCCGCGGGAAGAAAAAGTATTATGTGGGCGAGTTGACGGAGGGGTGAGGGGAAGACCTTGGAGGGGGACAAGGGAAAGACCTTGGAGGGAGAGAGCCCCCTCTTGAAAGACGGGGCTCTCTCCCTCCAAACCTCCCTCACTCCCCGAGAACTTCCCCCACGACCCCGCCATTTACAGAAGCGAAGATTTGGTTCGCTTTATAGGATGGCGGGGTCGTGGGGGAAGTTTTTGTCGTTTGGGAGGTATGGATTTGTTACAGG
>CAZVYZ010000120.1:0-3003 GCA_964630695.1 uncultured Ruminococcus sp. | reverse complement strand
CGCTTTCGCGCGGGCGCCCCCCCCCTCTCCCGACCGCGCTCTCCCCCTCCAAGGTCTTCTTCCCCTCTCCCTCCAAGGTCTACCTTACCCCTCCCGCATAGCCTCCACCCGAGACGCAGAGGGGGAGACGACACAGGACCAGTTCGTGTGGTAGATGACAAACCCCGGCTTCGCCCCCGCAGGCTTTTTGACGTTTTTCGCAAGCGTGTAGTCCACCTCTGCGTTCGACGTGCCGGAGGAAGAGGAGGAAGCCTTGGAAAAATACGCCGCAATTTCCGCCGCGTCCGTGAAATCCTGCACGTCAGGCTCCCGCCCCTCGCAGAATAGCACAGCGTGCGAACCCGCAGTCCCCTTGGCGTGGAACCAGTAGTCGGTCTTGCCCGCCAGGACGTGCGTCACGTACTCGTTCTGCGTGTTGTTCTTGCCGCACGCTACGCGGAAACCGTTCGTCGTCCGAAACCACAGAACCTCGGGGTGCGCCTTTTTCCGCGACAGCGTGACCTTGTATTGCTTCATCCGCGACGCATACCCCGAACGGTATAACTCCTCGCGGATTTCGGTCAGGTCCGCCGCTGTTTCGGCGTGCGTCAGCGCGTCAAAAACACTGTCCAGATAGACCAGTTCCGCCTCGCCGAGGGCAATCTGCCGCGTCAATTCCACCCGCGCATTCTTCGACTTGTTGTAACGCTTGTAAAGCCGCTGCGCGTTCAACGCGGGGGTCAGACGCGGGTCGAGCGTGACCGTCACCGTACCGTAATGCCCGTCCTCGTGCCAGTCCTCGTAGTCGGTCAGTGCCACCGACTCCGCCCCGCGCGGAATCGCGTGCAGATTCGCCGTGATGAGGTCCGCCTGCTTCTTCCACTCCGCGCCGCGCTCGCACTCGGCAAGCTCTGCACGTTGCAGGTCCAGTTTCTTGCGGATGCGTGCGTCGGCATTCGTCAGAATGTGCAGGATGTCCTGCGCCCGCTGGCGGATGTGGCGGTCGCGGTCCCGCGCGGCGAAAAACGTGTCCAGAAGCGCGCTCGGGCGGTCGAATTCCGTGACCTCCATGCCCGCGCCGTACTGCTCAAGCCGCAGGTAGGCATACTCGGTCGGAACCCCGTTTTCGCTGACCATGCAGGGGGAGAACCGTCCCGCGCGGATGTCCGCCATGACGGCAAGAAACCGCTCGCAAAGCGCCACGGCGCAGTCCCCGACAGGCGCATCGGGCGCACCGCCCGCGCGATAGGCGATTTCCCGCGCAACGGCGGGCGCAATGCCGCAGTAGGTCGCGGTCAGGAAACGGTCGGCGGGGCGGGAGGGGTCAGAGGCGGAAACCGCCGCCGCAAAGCCGTCGGCGGTTTCCGCAAGCGGGTCGCGCTTGTTCTGGCTCGGCGGCAGTTCGTAGGTCATTCCCGAGAGAAGTTGGCGGCGGGCGGAGGTTGAAAAGTCGATGGGGTAGAGGACCGACAGAATTTTTCCGTCGCCGTCCGTGAAAATCAGGTTGCTGTATTTGCCCATGATTTCGGCAATCAGCCGACGGGTGCAGGAGAAGCCCATTTCGTCCCGCCCCTCAAAGGTCAGAATTGCGACCCGCTCAAAGCCCGCCTGACGGATGTCGGTCAATTTGGCACCCTGCAAATGCTTGCGCAGGAGCATGCAGAGCATCGGCGGGACCGCGGGATTTTCTTTCTGCGCGTCGGTAAAACAGATGCGCGGCGCGGCGGAACCCGCGTTGATGAGCAGGCGCTTCCCGCCCTCGCGGCTCCGCATCTGGAGGATAATCTCGTCTTTTTCGGGCTGAAAGACCTTTTCCACGCGCGCGTCGAGGGAAAGGGTTGCAATCTCGTGAATACAGCAGGCGAGCATTCCTGCATCAAAAGCCATTTCGATACCACCTTTCGGGTTTTGCTGAGAATATTATAACATACTGTTGCAATTTTAGCAAGAGGGTGCTATAATATAAGCAGAGAAAAAATGATTCGGACGGAGGATGGACGGATGGAACGGGTGGAGCGTGCAGAACGGGTGGTAATCGGGATTGATGTCGGCGGAACGACGACGAAAATCGTGGGCTTCCGCAAGGGGGTGGGCGGAAAGCCGGAGTTGATTGCGCCGCAGTTCGTGCGCGCGACCGACCCGCTGACCTCGGTTTACGGTGCGTTCGGGCGGTTCACGGTGCAGAACGGGTTGGAACTTGCGGACATTGACCGCATTCTGATGACGGGGGCGGGGTCCTCGTTCATCACCAAGCCGATTTACGGTCTGAACTGTCAGCCCGTGCCCGAGTTTTCGAGCATCGGAATCGGGGGACTGTACCTCTCGGGTCTGGATGAGGCGATTGTGGTAAGCATGGGGACCGGGACGGCTTTGATTCACGCGAAGCGCGTGGACGGGCGGGACACGGTGGAGTATCTGGGCGGAACGGGCGTTGGCGGCGGGACGTTGGTCGGGCTGTGCCGCAGGCTGATTGGTGTGGACACGGTGGAGCACATCGAGCAGCTTGCCGAGGGCGGAAATCTGGACAATGTGGACCTGCGCATCAAGGACATTTCGCAGAATCACCTTTACCACGGCATCAACGAGAATCTGACTGCGGCGAACTTCGGCAAGGTTTCGGACCTTGCGACGCAGGACGATTTGGCGCTCGGGGTTGCGAATCTGGTTGCCGAGACGGTTGCGATGCTATCGGTTTTTGCGGCGCGCTCCTACAACATCCGCGACATTGTTCTGACGGGCAATCTGACGACGATTGCGCCTATCCGTCGTGTTTTTGAGTCCATGACTGAATCCGGCAGTTTCGGCGTTCGCTTCCTGATTCCCGAAAACTCCCAATTCGGCACCGTCATCGGCGCGGCTTTGAATTCTTAAGGGGGGAGGAAGACCTTGGAGGGTAAGGGAAAAGACCTTGGAGGCGCAGGGGCCCCTCTTGAAAGAGGGACCCCTACCCTCCAAACCTCCCTGACCCTCCGAGAACTTCCCCCACGACCCCGCCATTTGAAAAGCAAGAATTTGATTTGCTTT
>CAZVYZ010000119.1:0-3019 GCA_964630695.1 uncultured Ruminococcus sp. | reverse complement strand
TTTGAAAGTTCTTAGAAAACTTTCTCAAAAGTTTTCTAAGTAGGGTTTGGGGCAACGCCCCGAGGTCTTCCCCACTCAAAGGAAATCATATGATAACAAGAGAATCGCCCGTAACCGCCCTGCCCGGGGTCGGGAAAGCGCGGGCAGCGAACTATGAAAAAATGGGCATCCGAACGCTGGGAGAACTACTGGAGCATTACCCGAGAGCGTACGAAAACCGCGGCGACGTGTGCCTGCTTGCCGAGGCGCGGGAGGACGGAAAAAGCGCCGTCGTGCTGACCGTCGCGACACAGCCGAAATGCGTCAGATTGCGGAGCCGAAAGAGTTTTCTGAAATTTCGCGCCTACGATGACAGCGCCTCCTGCGAAATCGTCTACTTCAATCAGGACTACCTCCGCGACGCATTCGAGGTCGGCGCGGAATACCGCTTCTGGGGGCGTGTCGAACGAAAGGGTTATAACGCACTCTCCATGTCCTCCCCCGCCGCCGAGCGGGTGCGCGAGGGCGAGAAACTCCCCGACCTGCACCCCGTCTGGCGCAGAACCGACGGCATCAGCCCCAAACAAATTGCCAAGGACATCGCCGCTGCGCTGAACCTGCTTGCAACCGACGAGGAGGACAGTCTGCCGCCCGAAATCCGCAAGACACGCGCGCTCTGCACCATCTCCTACGCGGAGCGAAATATCCACCTGCCGGAGGACGTCGAGGCGCTGAAAATCGCACGGCGGCGGCTGGTCTACGACGAATTCTTTGAAGCGGCGCTCGGCTCGCTCATCACGCGGGAGCGCACCCGCACGCACGACGCGCCCCCCTGCACCGCAGGCGACATCTCCCGCCTGACGGCGCAACTTCCCTATCGCCTGACCGCCGCGCAGGAACGCGTCATCGGGGAAATCCGCCGCGACATGGCGGGCGACGTTCCCATGCGCCGCATGGTCGTTGGCGACGTGGGATGCGGAAAAACCGTCTGCGCGGCGGCGGCAATGCTGATTGCGGTGCAGAGCGGACGGCAGGCAGTCCTCATGGCACCAACCGAAATTCTGGCGCGTCAGCACTACGCCGAGTTGTCCGCGCTGTTCGCGCAGATGGGCATTTCCTGCGCGCTGTTGGTCGGCGCAACGGGTGCCAAGGAAAAGCGCGAGATGAAGGCGGGACTCGCCTCGGGCGCGTTGCAGACAGTCATCGGGACCCACGCGCTTCTGACTGAAGACGTGCGGTTTTCCGCCCCCGGGCTGATTGTAACCGACGAACAGCACCGCTTCGGCGCGGTCCAGCGCGCGATACTGGCAGAAAAAAATGCGCACGCGCATCTGCTTGTCATGAGCGCCACCCCGATTCCGCGCTCGCTCGCTCTGGCGCTTTACGGCGACCTTGACCTCTCGCGCATTGACGAGATGCCTGCGGGGCGGCAACGGGTGGACACCTTTGTGGTGGACGAGCACTACCGCGCACGGCTGAACGGCTTCATTGCCAAGCAGGTTGCCGAGGGCGGGCAGGTCTACGTGGTCTGCCCCGCAGTGGAGGAGCAGGAAGAGGAAGAACCGGAAGAAGTGGACCTTGCGACCATTGTGGCGGGCGGCGAAAAAGCCGAAAAGCCCCCTCTGCGGGCGGCGGTGGAATATGCGGAAGTTCTGTCAAAGGAATTCCCCGACTTTACGGTCGCTTTCCTGCACGGCAGGCAGAAGAGCCGTGAAAAGGACGAAATCATGCGCCGTTTTGCGGCGGGCGAGATTCAGATTCTGGTCTCCACGACGGTAATCGAAGTCGGGGTCAACGTCCCGAATGCGTGCCTGATGATTGTGGAGAATGCCGAGCGGTTCGGGCTTTCCCAATTGCACCAGTTGCGCGGGCGCGTTGGCAGAGGGACGCGGAAGTCCTACTGCATTCTGGTAACGGGGACGACGAAAGACCGTCTCGGGGAAACGTCACGGGCGCGCTTGGAGGTCATGCGAACGGTCTACGACGGCTACGCGATTGCCGAAGAGGATTTGGCACAACGCGGTCCCGGGGACTTCCTGCGGCACGGAAACGACGGCGCTCTGCGGCAGAGCGGCGAGTTTCGCTTTCGTCTTGCGGACGCGCGCGAGGACTCGGAAATCATGCTTGCCGCTTCGGATGACGCGCGCGCTCTCATTTCCGCTGACCCCGAATTACGCGCTCACCCCCTCCTCCGCCGCCGCGTAGAGTCCTTCTTCTCTGTCGGCGAGGAGTTTATCAGCTGAAGAGGGGGAAGACCTTGGAGGGGGAGAGGGTCCTCTTGAAAGAGGGACCCTCTCCCCCTCCAAACCTCCCTCACTCCCCGAGAACTTCCCCCACGACCCCGCCATTTACAAAGCAGAAATTTGTTTCGCTTTGTTTGGTGGCGGGGTCATGGGGGAAGTTTTTCGTTTCGGGTGGGAGGTGTGCTTTGCAAAGTTCGGCTATCGCACCTGATTTGTGGGATAAGACTTGACAAGGTAATGACGGTATGATATAATGAATGTAAAATATATGGGAAATGGGGGTGCTTTCAGATGGGATTTTGGATTTATATGATGCTGATTGATTTGATTATTCCGATTACAATGATAGGTTTCGGATATCGGTTTCTGAAAAGACCACCTGAAAAACCGAATAGAATATTCGGATACCGTTCGCGCAGGTCTATGAGAAACAGTCTGACATGGAGTTATGCGCACCGCGTATTCGGGAAAACATGGCTTCTGTGCGGCTTGCTTTTGTTGCCAACTTCGATTGTCCGAATGCTCTTTGAAATCGGGAAAACAACATCTGAAATCGGAACGGTAGGCGCGGTCATCTGCGTCATTCAACTGGGATTGCTGTTTCTTTCCATTCTCCCTACCGAAATAGCCTTGAAAAAGAAATTTGAGAAGTAAAAAAGGAACGCCACACAAGGCGTTCCCTTTTTCAAACCAACTCGGAACGACACATAGATCGTTCCGTTCACCAACTAACCTGAACTTTTTCTATCCGGTAGCGGAGCGAGCGGCGGTAGCCGCTTTGCCAATCCCGCCGGACG
>CAZVYZ010000118.1:0-3052 GCA_964630695.1 uncultured Ruminococcus sp. | reverse complement strand
GAGGGTAGGACCCCCTCTTTCAAGAGGGGGTCCTGCGCCTCCAAGGTCTTTCCCTTACCCCAAAAACTCCTCCAACTCGGACCGTGAGAGGTAGCCGATTGTCTTTTTGACAGGAGCGCCTCCGTCAAAAAGAATCAGGGTCGGAATGCTCACAATCCCGAAACGGGCAGCAAGTTCCGGTTCCTCGTCAACATTCACCTTTCCAACCACCAAATCCGCCTCGCGGGCAGCGGCAAACTCCTCCAGAACAGGTCCCAACATCCGGCAGGGACCGCACCATTCCGCCCAGAAATCCACCAGAACCGGTTTGAGCGATTTCAAAACCTCTGCGTCAAAATTGTCGTGCGTCAATTTCACTTCCATCATTTTTCCTTTCCGACCAACCTGCGTCAGTCCTTGGATTTGTAATACAGCATACAGTGGCAATAGCCCTCGAAATTCGGATTCTTAATCTGCTCGCGAAACTCGCGGCACATACATTTGTTGTCCTCGGTCCGTCCGAGCCGACAGGGGCAGTAACCGCCCGTTCGCGCCAAGCCCTCCCTGACCGTCCTTACCACTTCCGCGTCCGGATTCAACGTGATTTTCATGAGACCACCTCCGATTATTTCTTATTATAGCAGAATGTGCGCAAAAATTTCGTTGTCGTTGCAACAAAAAGAGAAAAAATATGTATGATTCGGCACATTTTGCGGCATATTGACCACATGAAAATTCTGATGTTGACCGACAAAATGGAAGCGGGCGGTGCGGAAACACACATTGAAACGCTCTCAACGGAACTGACGCGGCGCGGGCATTCCGTCACCGTCCTCTCGTCCGGCGGCGCGGTTGCGGACCGCCTTGAAGCCGCGGGCATGAAACAAATCCGCCGTCCCCCGATAGGAAAAAGTCCGTTTGCTCTGCTCGCCGCCCTCCTCTTCCTGATGCGTGAGATTCGCCGCGGGCGGTACGACGTTCTCCACGCGCACACGCGCGCAACGGGTGTCCTGCTCTCGTTCCTGCACGCCAAAAACAGTGCTCGGGTCGTGACGGTTCACGCCGCGAGATACGGCATTCCGACAGACCGTATGTGCAAAAACGCCACCGTCATCGCGGTCAGCGAAGACCTGCGGACGGGACTTCTTTCGCACGCCTGCGCCCCCGCGGAAACCATCCATGTCATCCCGAACGGCATTGACACCGACCGCTTCTCCCCGCCCGAAGTCCCCCCTCCCCCGCACAGCGTTCTTTTTGCCAGTCGGCTTGACCCCGACTGCGCCCGCGTTGCGGAACTGCTCCCCGAAATCATCCCCGACCTGCTCGGTCAGTTTCCCGACCTTTGCGTAACGGTTGCGGGCGGCGGACGGATGCTTGACAGCGTGCGCGGAGCAGCCGACGCACTCAATCGCCGCGCGGGACGGGAGGTTTTGCGGACGGTCGGGGCAGTTGCCGACATGGCGGCGCTTTACAGGACCCACCGCGTGACCATCGGCGTCTCTCGGGTCGCACTGGAGGCAGCCGCCTGCGGGTGTGCCGTGCTTCTTGCGGGCAATGAGGGGTACGGCGGCATTCTGCGCGCGGATGACCCGACGCCCGCGCTCTCGAATTTCTGCTGTCGCGGCGCGGAAGCCCTTACCTCCCGCCTGCTTGCCGAGGACCTCCGCAGACTGCTCGCCTCTCCCCCGCCGATGCCCACCCTGCGGGACACGGTGGTCCGGTCCTTTTCCGCCGCCCGCATGACGGATGAAACCGAGGCACTTTATCGCGCACTCCTGTCACCCGTCAGCACGAGAAAGACGGTCCGCCTGTTGGTCGGCGGTTACGCGGGGTGCGGAAATCTCGGCGACGACGCAATTCTGCAGGGGTTGATTGCACACCTGCGGGAAACGCATCCCGAAGTGCGGCTCCGCGCACTGACCGGCTCCCCTATTCGCGACACGCGACGGTTCGGAATTCCGTGCGTCTCGCGGCGGTGGCTCCCGTCAATCTTTCTTGCCATGCTCCGCGCGGACGTGTTTCTGCTTGGCGGCGGCTCGCTTTTGCAGGACCGGACCGGACGGAAATCGCTCGCATACTACCTGTTTCTGTTGCGGTCCGCGCGCCTGCTCGGATGCCGCACGGGAACGCTCGCGGCAGGAATCGGACCGCTTCGCTCTCCGCACTCGGAGCAGGCAGTCCTGCGCGCCCTGCGCCCCTGCCAAATCCTGACGCTGCGGGACGACGAATCCCTCCGATTTCCGGCGCTGCACGGCGTGGAGCGCTCCCGTTTGGAACTTGTGGATGACCCCGCTCGCCATCTCCCTCCCCCACCAGCCACGCGCCGCGCGGCGATTCTCGCACGGCTCGGAATCCCGCCTGCCGCAGGATTTTTCTGCGTCACGGTCCGACCGACCTCCCCGCCGCGGCGGGAACCGCTTTCCGTCCTTGCCGCCGCTGTGCATCGGGTCGCAACGGAATACGGACTGACACCGGTCTTTCCCATTCAGGACCCCGCGCATGATTTGCGTGCCACGCGGGAAGTCATCCGCCTGTCGGCTTGCGGCGGAAAACCGTTTCTTCCGGATGAAGCATCGGACCTCCCCGCACTTCTCGGCGGCGCGGCGCTGTTGGTCTCCATGCGACTGCACGCGCTGATTTTTGCTGACATGACCGACACGCCCGCCATTGCGCTCTCCCCCTGCGCGGAGGAACCGAAACTTGCGGTGTTTGCCCGCCATGCGGGATTCCCGCATTTTACCGCACAAACCGCATCCGTCGTCGCCCTTTGCGCCGAAATGGAGCGGATTATCGAAAGTAAGAATAAGTTTTGATATATAATTGCTCTTATTAAGCCATACACGGGTGCCGAGATTCTGCCTTTCGGCACCCGTGTATGGTATTGTATAGCAGACAACATGTATCTTTCAAACGACGCGGAACGACACATGGGTCGTTCCGCCAAGTCAGCAAGAAATTTTTCTACCATTTCTATCCGGTAGCGGAGCGAACGGCGATAGCCGCTTTGCCAATCCCGCCGGACGGGATTGGACGCGGAGCAGCCGGAATTCGCAGTATATAAACGGCTACATAG
>CAZVYZ010000117.1:0-3080 GCA_964630695.1 uncultured Ruminococcus sp. | reverse complement strand
AGGGGAAAGCCATGCGCGAAGCGGTCCGCTACGCAACGGCAGTCTCCACCCTTGCGGTCAGCCGCGCGGGCGCGGGCGTCTCCATCCCGACGGCAGACGAGGTGGATGCGTTCCTCGCGGAAAGAGGCGACCTATGACCGAGGACGAAAAGCGCGTGGCGGGGTTGCTGTTTTTCCCCATGGACCCCGCGCTGAAAGCGATTAAGCGGCGCACGCATAAACTGAACATCGACTACAACGCCACCTACGAGGACGAAACCGAAAAGCGGGCGGAGATTCTTCGCGAAATGCTCGGGGAACTGGGCGAGGGCAGTTTTTTGCAGGGCCCCGTGACTTTTCATTACGGACAGCACACGAAAATCGGGAAAAACGTGTTTATCAATTTCAACCTGACGGTACAGGACGATGCAGAGGTTGTCATTGACGACGGCTGCGATTTCGGACCGAACGTCACCATCGTCACACCCGTCCATCCGATGCTTTCCGACGAGCGGAAGCGGATGCGGGACGAGCGCGGCGAAGAAAAGCGGCTCTGCTACGCAAGACCCGTACACATCGGCAAAAACTGTTGGATTTGCGCAAATACGGTCATTCTGCCCGGGGTGACAATCGGGGACGACTGCGTCATCGGGGCGGGGAGCGTTGTGACCCGCGACGTTCCCGCAAACAGTTTTGCGGCGGGAAATCCCGCGCGTGTCATCCGCACGCTGACCGAGGCGGACAGCATGACGCACAAGCCCGAGCGCTTGGGCGGAAGTTCGGTCATCCGATAAGGCAAAAAGAGAACCGACGCAATTCGGTTCTCTCTTTTTGAAAAAATGCTTGACAAATACCCCGAAACGGACTATAATAACACTGTTGGGGTCCCAAACTTTTTCAGGCGTTGAGCCTGTTCGTATCGTTTGCTACGATGGTTTATACCATTCTTACATACAATCACACAAAAAAGAAATAACCGCCCTCTTACCCTCTAAGTCGGGGACGGTTATTTCTACATAGCCGTAGGGCGCTGACCGATGTCCGCGCGTCCTCATACTTATTATACCCCGTCAATCACGATTTGTCAAGAGGTTTTTCTCTTGTTTTTTATTGAGAGGCAGATATGTTACCGAAACTACAGAAACAAACAGAACAGAACCTGCAACCGATTTTGCGGCGGCTGGTCGGAGAGTCGGACAGGACTGCATTCGGTGCGTTTGCATGGGGGACGTTGCTCACCCTGCGGGCGGAGGTCCCGCGTGCATTCGGCGCGGCGGCAGTCGTCCTGCGGCTCGCTCCCGACGGGGGAGAGCCGACCGACACCCCGTTTGCATTCGATTCCACCGATTTTGTCACGGACATCTACACCCTCACGCTGGACACCGCAACGCTCTGCGGGCGTGACGGCGGGCTGTTCTATTACGAGGTGTTGTTCCTGCGCGGAGGAGACACGCGGTTTTCCGACAGCACCGACAACCTGCATTTCACGCTTTCTCCGCAAAGTGCGGTCCGGTTCCGCCTCTTGATTCATGACCCCGATTTTCACACACCCGACTGGCTGAAAAGCGGGACGATGTATCATATTTTTGTCGACCGTTTCAAACGGGACGAAAATGCGCCGCCCCTCAAGGCAGGCGCAACGCTGAACGCGGATTGGGAGAACGGCATTCCCGAATTCGCCGCGAAGAACGGGGACCCGCTCCCGAACCGGACCTTTTTCGGCGGGACACTCGACGGCATCACCGAAGAATTGGACCGTCTGCAAACCATGGGGTACGACATTCTCTACCTCTCCCCCGTGTTTGACGCGCGCTCCAATCACCGCTACGACACGGGTGATTACGAAACGATAGACTCCGCGCTCGGCGGTGACGCGGCGTTTGACCGCCTGATTTCCGCCGCCCATGCACGCGGGATACACGTCATTCTGGACGGCGTTTTCAATCACACGGGAGACGACAGCCGCTATTTCAACCGCTATGGGACCTATCCGTCGGTCGGGGCATATCAGTCGCCCGCCTCCCCTTACGCGGCGTGGTACTCGTTCCGCCACTTCCCCGACGATTACGAATGCTGGTGGGGGATTCCGATTCTGCCGCGGCTGAAGCAGACCGAGACGGTCTGCCGCCGTTACTTTACAGGCGCGGACGGAATCGCCGCCAAATGGATCGCGCGCGGTGCCGACGGTTGGCGGTTGGATGTTGCGGACGAATTGCCCGACGAATTTCTGGACGAATTGCGGGCGGTGGCAAAGGAACGGACCGGCGGTCAGGCGGCAATTCTCGGCGAAGTCTGGGAAAACGCCGCCGACAAGATTGCCTACGGCAAGCGCCGCCGTTACCTGCGCGGGGGGCAACTCGACAGCGTGATGAACTACCCGTTCCGCAATGCGGTCCTTGATTTGCTTCTGCGGCGGGACGCGGGTGCGTTTGTCCGGACGCTGACCGAAATTTACGCGTCCTACCCGCGCGAAGTTTCGGACAGTCTGATGAATCTGCTCGGGACGCACGACACGGCGCGGATTCTGACGGTACTCGGTGACCCCGAGGAGGGGGGCGGGCGTTCCAACGCCGAACTGTCGCGTGCACGCCTTTCCGCCGACGCACGGCGGCGGGCAACTTCGCTGTTGAAAATCGCGTCGGTTCTGCAATTCACGGTCTACGGTTTCCCGTCGGTCTACTACGGGGACGAGGCGGGTTTGGAGGGGTATCACGACCCGTTTTGCCGCCGCCCGTATCCGTGGGGTCACGAGGATGACAATCTGATGGCGCACTACCGTCTGCTCGGTCGTTTCCGCGCGGCGCACAAGGCTTTACACGGCGGCGGGTTCCGTTTTCTGTTCGCGACCGACACAGCGTTTCTCTACGATCGAATTCTCGGTGATGACCGGATTCTGGTTGCGGTGAACGTCGGGGATTCCCCCGTTTCCATTCCCGTTTCCGGTACTTGGCTCGACCTAATCTCCCGCGCGTCCGTCCGCGACACGCTCCTCCTCCCGTCCCTTTCCGTCGCGCTGTTACAGTGAGAAAAAAGACCTTGGAGGGGGACAAGGGAAAGACCTTGGAGGCGCAGGGACCCCTCTTTCGGAGAGGGGTCCCTACC
>CAZVYZ010000116.1:0-3087 GCA_964630695.1 uncultured Ruminococcus sp. | reverse complement strand
TTATGTCTTAATGTTACTTTTTGACCGGTGCGGAACGACACACGGGTCGTTCCGTCCTTTTTTGATATATCACATCAGAATTACAGAGCGCAAAACAAAAACACCGCTTGACAAATATAGACAAGCGGTGTATAATAGGTAGGCAGACAAGTGAAAATGCGTCTGTCAGGGAAAAGTTGGCGGCAGTCGGCTCCCTCCGCAGGTGACCTACATGGCACGACGGAGAGAGCGAAAGACATTTCTGATGTTAGATTCAATATTGAATCTCCTCTCTCCGTACGAAAGACGGAGGGAGGTGGTACCCATGATGAACACCATCAGCCTGATTCGCCTGATTGCTCAGGCGGTCGGCGTGATTTGCAGAATCATTTCTGCAATCTGTTCCATCCTGACATACCTCAAAAACAAAAAGAAATAACCGCCCTCTCATCACTCTGACAAAGTTCAGAGGGCGGTTATTTACCGTAGGAGGGCGCTGACTGTTCGTCAACGCTTCCTTGCCTTTATTATATCCCAAAACGGAGAAAATGTCAAGTCCTTTCCCGCATTTTTCCGTTTTTTCTTTTTTGTAATCTTTTCAACGTATCGTTATACTCTCACAAACAAAGTGCGATAGCCGCACTCTAAAACATATTCGCACCTCCCAATCGACAAAAACTTCCCCACAGGACCCCGCCACCCAGAAAGCGAATCGAATTTTCGCTTTGCAAATGGCGGGTCCTGTGGGGAAGTTCTCGGAGGGTCAGGGAGGTTTGGAGGGTAGGGCCCCCTCTTTCAAGAGGGGGTCCTGCGCCTCCAAGGTCTTCCCCTCTCCCTCCAAGGTCTTTCCCCTCCAAGGTCTTTACCCCTCCGAAATCACGCCGCTCAGGTCGGAGACGGAGCAGAGGTTGTAGAAATAGACCTTGCCGAATTTGCTCTTGTCGCAAAGGAGATAGGAACGCGCGGCACGCGTGAGCATCGCGCGGCGGAGATTGACTTCTTCAACCGACGGGTCCGAAACGCGACCGTCCTCCGAAAGCCCGCGGCACGAGAAAAATACGATGTCCGCGTTGATTCCCGAGACGAACTGCTCCGCCTGCGCGCCGACGTAAGAGTAGGAGTTGTTCAGCATCTTGCCCCCCGTGCAGTAGTTGCAAAGCCCCGCCTCCGCAAGCGCCAGAGCCGTCTTTGCCCCGCTCGTGACCACCGTCAGGTCCTTTTTTGCCGCCAGAAACGGCACCAGATGGAACGCGCTCGTCGAGCCGTCCAGAAGTACCACCATGCCGTCCTCCACGAGCTCCGCCGCGCGCCGCCCCATCGCCGTCTTTGCCGCGCTTTTTTCGTTCTCGCGGAACACGAACGGAATCAGCGTCTCCGCCCCCTCGGGCAGGACCGCGCCGCCGTATACCTTGTGAATCAACCCTTTCGCGTCAAGTTCGGTCAAATCGCGCCGCACCGTCGGCTCGCTCACATACAGAATCGCGCTCAATTGTGCCACGCTGATTTTCGGCTCCTGCCGCAACAGTTCCAGAATTCGCTCCTGCCGCTCGCTGATGGTCATGGTTTGCCCTCCCGTGTGATGATTTTCCCCCGAACAATGATTATTTGTCAACTTTTTCGGCGGGACTTGATTATTTGCGCATTTTCAGATATGATTATATCATAAACAGAATGCCGCGTCAAGATGCTGCGCGGAGAAAAGGAGTTTTTATGTTTGATTTGCAGGAATTGCTCAATCACCCCGAGGGGGTCAAGTGCGCGTGCGGAAAGACCCACAAGGCGGGCTTTTCTCATGTTATCATCGAATCGGGTGCAATTCGTCGGGTACCCGAGGTCGTGCGCTCTTACGGCGCAAAAAAGGTGTTTCTTCTGGCGGATTGCAATACCTACGCCGCCGCAGGCGAGCAGGTGGCGAAAATCCTTGCGGACGCGGGGATTCCCTGCACGGTCTACTGTCTGCCCGGGAAAGAGCGGATTGAGCCGGACGAACACGCGGTCGGCTCGGTTGGGATGCACTTTGACTATACCTGTGACCTGATTCTCGGCGTCGGGTCGGGCGTCATCAATGACGTCGGCAAGATTATCGCGAACCTGACGAACCGCCAATATGTCATTTTCGGGACCGCGCCGTCGATGGACGGTTACGCTTCCGCAACGTCGTCCACCATCCGCGACAGCCTCAAGGTGTCGCTTGACAGCCGCGTGCCCGACACGGTTATCGGGGACCTCGATATTCTCGCCGCCGCGCCGATGCGGATGATTCTTTCGGGGCTGGGCGATATGTTGGCAAAGTACATCAGCATTGCGGAGTGGCGCATTTCGCACATCATCAACGGCGAATACTACTGCGAGACGGTTGCGGGGTTGGTCAACGAGGGTCTGCAGGCTTGCATGGACAATCTGGAGGGCATTACAAAGCGCGACAAGACCGCGATTGCGGCGGTCATGAACGGGATGGTGCTGTCGGGCATTGCCGCGAATTATGCGGGGGTGTCGCGTCCTGCTTCGGGCATGGAGCATTACCTTTCGCACATTTGCGACATGCGCGGGGTGGAGTTCGGTCTGCCGTTTGACCTGCACGGAATTCAGTGCGGTGCGGCGACGGTAATTTGTTTGGGAATTTACGAAAAATTGCGCACGGTCACGCCCGACCGCGAAAAGGCGCTTGCCTATGTGGAGAAGTTCTCCTATGCGGACTGGGCGGAGAAGTTGCGCGCATGGCTCGGCAAGAGCGGCGAAGGGATGGTTGCGAACGAGGCGCGCGAGAAGAAGTACGACAAGGAGTTGCACCGCGCGCGTTTGGAGCGGATTATTGCGCACTGGGACGAGATTGAGGCGGTGATTCACGCTCTGCCTCTGCCGTCGGAGATTGTTCCGAAGTTGACGGCAATCGGTTTGCCCGTCTCCTTTGCGGAACTCGGGTTCTCCCCCGAGGAGGAGCGGAACGCGATTCTCTTCAGCAAGGATGTCCGCGACAAGTACATTGGCTCCCGCCTGATGTGGGACCTCGGTATTTTGGAGGAGATTGTAGGGTGAAGAGAAAGACCTTGGAGGGGGAGAGGGTCCTCTTGAAAGAGGGCTGGATCACCGTGCGAACCTGCCTGTGAT
>CAZVYZ010000115.1:0-3106 GCA_964630695.1 uncultured Ruminococcus sp. | reverse complement strand
CCCTCCAAACCTCCCTCACTCCCCGAGAACTTCCCCCACGACCCCGCCATTTACAGAAGCGAAGATTTGATTCGCTTTTTGTGGTGGCGGGGTCATGGGGGAAGTTTTTTGTCGTTGGGGAGGTATGGAATCGTTTGAAAGTGCGGCTATCGCGCTCGTTTGGTGGGGGAGAATTTATTTCTTACATCAGATGAATGTTACATTTTGACCGGCGCGGAACGACACGCGGGTCGTTCCGTTTCGGTTGGAAGATACTTGCCGACTATTATATGATACCATACGTGGGTGCCGAGATTCCGCCTGCTGGCGCCCCTGCGGGGTTCGACTCCGCGGCATTGCTTGATTTTATCGCTTGATTCTTAGCAGTCATGCCGCTCCGCTCAGAATGACACAGATGGCTGATTGTTGCGTGTGTGGTGCAACATGAGTCGGTTATAGTAACATTATAGCGAATGAATTATCTCTCACAAAACACTATACCCGCTGTGTCATTTCAGAGCAAACGCCTGCGGCGCCCCGTCGAACCCCGTAGGGGCGCCCGCAGGCGGAATCTCGGCAGTGCGTAAGATACACTTGTCCAACCCTGTTATATTATCCTCCCCACCAATCAAGCGCGATAGCCGCACTTTTCATATTCCACCTCCCGCCCGAAACGAAAAACTTCCCCCATGACCCCGCCACTCAAAAAGCAAATCAAATTCTTGCTTTTCAAATGGCGGGGTCGTGGGGGAAGTTCTCGGGAGGAGAGGGAGGTTTGGAGGGAGGGGACCCCCTCTTGAAAGAGGGGGTCCCCTCCCTCCAAGGTCTTCCTCACCCCCCTCCAAGGTCTTACCCTTTCCCCCAAGACCTTTCTTTCCCTTTCATCTTGACTTTTCCCGCCGAATCCGTTATAATTATAATAACGGTATCTTCTGTTACGGAGAACACAACATATGTCAAAAATTCAACTACAGGCAGGGGTTTCGGCACTCCTGAACCTTACCGTACTTGCGGCGGTCATTCTTGCGGTCCTCTCCCGCTTTCCCGAGACGGAAAACGGCGAAAACCGCTTCCGCCACGGCGCAAAAACCTTTCGCTATTTCACCACCGACTCCAACCTGCTCGCGACGCTTGCCTGCGCGGTCCTGCTCCCGTTCCACCTGCGAACCCTGTTCGGCGGCACGGCGGCGCTTCCCGCTTGGGCGCTGACGTTCCAATACGTTGCGGTCTGCGCGGTCACGCTGACGTTTCTCACCGTTCTATGTTTCCTCGCGCCCACGCAGGGGTGGGGCAAAATGTTCGGCGGGTCGAATCTTTGGTTGCACCTCATTTGTCCGCTGCTCTGCATTCTTTCCTTTCTGTTTGCCGAGCGCGCGACACCGCTCCCCTTTTCCGTGACCTTTGCGGCGTTGATTCCCATGGCGCTCTATAGTGCGGTTTATCTTGCGGAGGTGGTTTTCATCGGTGAAGAACGCGGCGGGTGGAAAGATTTCTACGGGTTCAACCGCGGCGGAAAATGGTTCGTTTCGCTCCCGCTGATGCTCGGCGTTGCTTATCCGGTGGCGCTCGGGCAGTGGGCGCTCTCAAATGCGATATGGAGGTGGCTTGCATGAATGCGCATCCGAAAATTCCCGCGCGCAACCGCGATTTGCGGCAGTTGGTCCTGCGGCGGCGTTTGGTCCGCATCGGGCTTTACCTGCTTTGGCTCGCCCTGCTTGCCGTTGGCGTTCTGCGTTTCAACGCGGGACACGAGCGCCACCCAATGGCGCCGTGGCAACTCGCGCTCTGGCTCGGCGGGGGGGCAGTCCTCGGGGTTCTCCTGCTTCGGATGTGGGTCCTGTTCACCGACCGCTCCTTTATCGCCACTGTGACGCGCTCCGGGCTTTCGCACGGGGTCAAGGGGGACGATTTCCGCCTGAACACCGCCATTCGTTTGGTCGATTCCACCACGGGCAAGCGTCGACGGCTCCGATTTGAGCAGAAAGAGGGCTTTTACCTGCTCTACCACGAGGGTGTGCGGGTCTGCAAGTTCTCCGCGCTCCCCTATCCGCTTCCCGACCCGCGGACGGTCCCCACGCCGGAATCGTCCCCGCACAACACCACCGACAACCGCTCGGACGGCGCATTCTGCGTAGTCTGCGGGCGGGTCAATCCGCGCGGCTCCTCGCACTGCGAGGTCTGCCGCCACTCACTGATTCGTCCCGAGGACCTGTTCGGGGCGGACGCCGGTTTCGGAAAGGAGTTTTTATGACGTACCCGCTTTATCTGCTCGCCCTGATTGGTCTGACGCTCGGGCTTCTCTATGCCTGCGGGCTTCTGATTTGGCTTTGCTCCCGCCTGTTCTCCCGCTTAATCGGTCGCCACGCGTGGGTGATTCTTGACGTCACCTCTGTTATCGGCACGCCGGTACACGAACTCGGGCACGCGCTGATGTGTCTGCCGTTTCTTCACAAAATCACTCGGATTCGTCTCTGGAAGCCGCACCCCTCCGACGGGCTTTACGGCTTTGTGGAACACACCTACAAAAAGCGCAACCCATGGGCGCGGCTCGGAAATCTGTTCATCGGACTTGGTCCCCTGTTCAGCGGACTCGGCGTTGTGGTGCTTGCTCTGCATCTCTGTTTCCCCGCGCTTTGGCAGGGGTACCTGACCCACACGGGCGAACTGCTCTACGCGGGTTCGGTTCCCGTGCGCGAGTTATTCGCGGGGGTATTCGCGCTTTTCCGCGGACTTCCTGCGGCGTTTCGTGCCAACCGGATTCGCAGTCTCGTGGGGCTTCTCGTGATTCTGTCGGTCTGTCTGCACATCACGCTGAGTTGGGCAGACGTAAAGAACAGTCTCTCGGCACTCCCCGTTTACCTCGCTCTGCTCGTTCTGTTCTCTCTCCCGACCTACTTCATCCCCCGCGCACAGTCCGCTGTTCTGAATGCTTTGGCGCTTTTCAACGTCCGCGTTTCCGCTCTGTTCGGTCTCTGCATCTGCTTCGCGATCTGCTGGGTTGTGCTCGGTCTGGTCGTGCGGTTGGTACGGATAATTTTTTAAGGGGAGGACCTTGGGGCTTTCCCCCAAACAAAGACCTTGGGCTTTGCCCAAACCCACAAGGGGCTTCTTGAAAGAAGCCCCTTGA
>CAZVYZ010000114.1:0-3188 GCA_964630695.1 uncultured Ruminococcus sp. | reverse complement strand
TATAAACATTAAATTTTGAAGAAGGAGGAAAATGTCATGCCAACCTTTAACCAGCTTGTCAGACAGGGTCGCGGTGAAAAGGACTACAAGTCCAAAGCACCTGTGCTTCAGAAAGGCTTCAACTCTCTGAAGAACGCGGCAATCGACCAGTCTGCTCCCCAGAAGAGAGGCGTTTGCACGAAGGTCTCCACCACCAGCCCGAAGAAGCCGAACTCCGCAATGAGAAAAATCGCGAGAGTGCGTCTGACCAACGGTCTGGAAGCAACCGTCTACATTCCGGGAATCGGACACAACCTGCAGGAACACTCCGTCGTGCTGATTCGCGGCGGTCGTGTCAGAGACCTGCCCGGTGTGCGTTACCACATCATTCGCGGAACTCTGGATGCACAGGGCGTTGCAAACCGTCAGCAGGGTCGCTCCAAGTACGGAGCAAAAGTCGCAAAGAAGAAGAAATAATTCGGACTTGCGCAAAACCGAAAAGCACGCTTAGCCCGTCTCCGTAGTCTTGTAAATTTAATGTTTATATGGATTTACCCGACGCGGCGCTTACAGAAGTATGTTTTTTGAGTACCAATGATTTCATAATTTTGATGAAGGAGGGAAGTACAGTGCCGAGAAGAGGTCGTATTACCAAAAGAGATGTATTGCCGGACCCGTTGTATGGTTCAAAACTCGTGACGAAACTCATCAACAACGTGATGTATGACGGCAAAAAAGGTGTGGCTCAGACCATTGTCTACGATGCGTTCAAAATCGTAGAGGAAAAACTGGGTCAGGACCCGTTGGAGGTGTTCCAACAGGCTCTCGAAAACGTGATGCCCGTTCTGGAGGTCAAGGCTCGCCGTGTCGGCGGCTCGACCTATCAGGTCCCGATGGAAGTCAGAGCCGAGAGACGCCAGACGTTGGGTCTGCGTTGGCTGATTCTGTTTGCGAGAAAGCGCGGAGAAAAGAATATGTCCGAGAAACTCGCAGGCGAAATCATGGATGCCAAGGCAAGTGCCGGCGGCGCGTTTAAGAAGAAAGAAGAGACGCACCGTATGGCAGAAGCAAACAAGGCGTTTGCGCACTACAGATACTAATCTGTGGCTGATTTCGTAAGGAGAATCGTTTATGCCGAGAGAATATTCACTTGAGAATACCAGAAACATCGGTATCATGGCGCACATCGACGCCGGAAAGACCACGACCACCGAGCGTATCCTGTTCTATACGGGTAAAACGCACAAACTGGGCGAGGTTCACGACGGCGGCGCGACCATGGACTGGATGGTGCAGGAGCAGGAGAGAGGTATCACCATTACCTCCGCCGCAACGACCTGTTTCTGGAAAGGGAACCGTATCAACATCATTGATACCCCCGGTCACGTCGACTTTACGGTCGAAGTGGAGCGTTCCCTGCGCGTTCTGGACGGTGCGGTCACCGTTCTGTGCGCAAAAGGCGGCGTTGAGCCGCAGTCCGAGACTGTCTGGAGACAGGCGGACAAGTACAAGGTCCCGAGAATGGTGTACGTCAACAAGATGGACATCACGGGTGCCGATTTCTACCGTGTGGTCGATATGATTCACACAAGACTCCATGCAAACGCAGTGCCGATTCAGTTGCCGGTTGGTCATGACATGACGTTCCGCGGCATCGTCGACCTGATGAACATGGAGGCGGATATTTACTACGACGACCTTGGTAAGGATATGCGCGTGGAGCCTGTTCCCGCGGATATGCTCGACAAGGCGAAAGAATACCGCGAAAAGATGGTGGAGGCGATTGCTTCGACCGACGACGAACTGATGGAGAAGTATCTTGAGGGCGAGGAAATCTCGGTCCCCGAGTTGAAAGCGGCACTCCGCAAGGCGTGCATCTCCAACGAGTTGGTTCCGGTTGTCTGCGGAACGTCCTACCGCAACAAGGGTGTGCAGAAGTTGCTTGACGCAATCATCGACTTCATGCCCTGCCCGACCGACATTCCCGCTATCCGCGGCGTGAACATGGACGGTGAGGAAGAGGACCGTCATTCTTCGGACACCGAGCCGTTCTCGGCACTGGCGTTCAAGATTATGACCGACCCGTTTGTCGGAAAACTCTGCTATTTCCGCGTTTATTCGGGTGTGGTTCACGCGGGCGATACCGTGTATAACTCCACCAAGAAAAAGACCGAGCGTCTGGGAAGAATTCTGCAGATGCACGCGAACGAGCGGCGCGACATCGACTGCTGCTATGCGGGTGACATCGCGGCGGCAATCGGCGTGAAGAACACCACGACGGGTGATACGTTCTGCGACGAGAAGCATCCGGTCATTCTGGAATCCATGGAATTTCCGGAACCGGTTATCCGCGTTGCGATTGAGCCGAAGACCCGCGCGGGTCAGGAAAAGATGGGCATTGCGCTGGCAAAACTGGCGGAAGAGGACCCGACGTTCCGCACCTACACCGATGAGGAAACGGGTCAGACCATCATCGCCGGTATGGGTGAGTTGCATCTGGAAATCATCGTAGACCGTCTGCTCCGCGAGTTCAAGATTGAAGCGAACATCGGCAAACCGCAGGTTGCATACAAGGAGACCATCCGCAAGAAAGTCGACCACGAATGCAAGTACAAGAAGCAGTCCGGCGGTTCCGGTCAGTACGCACACGTCAAAATCATTCTGGAGCCGAACGAGCCGGGCAAGGGCTACGAGTTTGTCAACGCGGTCACGGGCGGCGCAATTCCGAAAGAATTCATTCCTGCGGTCGATGCCGGCATTCAGGGCGCAATGCAGTGCGGTGTTCTGGCGGGCTACAACGTCGTTGACGTGAAGGTCACGCTGTACGACGGCTCTTACCACGAGGTCGACTCCTCGGAAATGGCATTCAAGATTTGCGGTTCCATGGCTTTCAAGGAAGCGATGAGAAAGGCGGATCCGGTTCTGACCGAGCCGATGATGAAAGTCACCACCATCGTTCCGGACGACTACATGGGAGAGGTCATCGGCGACTTCAACAGCCGCCGCGGACAGATTCTCTCGATGGAAGCGACCGGCACCGGTGTGCAGGAAGTGCAGGCATACGTCCCGCTGTCCAATATGTTCGGTTACGCAACCGACCTGCGCTCCAAGACGCAGGGACGCGGACTGTATTCCATGGAACCCAGCCACTTCGCAGAGGTTCCGAAATCCATTCAGGAAACCATTATCAAGGAACGTGCAAAGGACTG
>CAZVYZ010000113.1:0-3320 GCA_964630695.1 uncultured Ruminococcus sp. | reverse complement strand
AGGGGTCCCTGCGCCTCCAAGGTCTTCCCCTCTCCCCCCAAGGTCTTTCCCCCTACAACAGAAACAGCGCGGCGAAAATAGCGATGGCGAGCCAAACGGCAGGATTCAGAAGCAGAATATTCGCCCAGTCCGCCACCGTGTAGGGGCCCTGCCAACGGCGGGGATGAAAGCGCCGAAGCAGATAAATCAAGGCAGGAATGAACGCAAGCTCCGCAAGCCCGTAAACCGCGAGGTACCCGAGGTACATCAACCTCGCCACGGGGTCTGCAAGCAGAGCCTCAAGCATCGTCTCCGCATCCCCGACCCGCCGCAAAAGCAGGGTTGAGTACACCGAGCCGAAAAAATTGCTGCCCATGTGTAATCCAATCCCGTAGCGCAGGCGCCCCGTGGAGCAGTAAACCGCACCAAACACCAGACCAAGCAGAAACGCATAGAAAAACTGGCTGAAATTCCCGTGCGACAGCCCGAAAATCGCCGCTGACACCAGAATTGCGGGCATATCGCCGTACTTGCGCAGGCGGTCAATCAGGACCTTGCGGAAGAACAACTCCTCGGCAATCGGCGCGAGCAGGACCATGCAGACCGCCATCACACCGAGCGGCACGTTGTCCGCAATGGTCTGGATGGGATTCTCCACCGGCTTCCCCGTGATTGCAGAGATAATGGTGTTGACCACGTTCCCCGCGAAACTGCCAATCAGCAAAAACGTCACGGCGACCGACACCACTGCCGCGAGAGACAGCCCGCACATCTTGCGGCTGTCGATTGGCTCAGGTGCGATATGCCGCAGAATCAGCCATGCGGGGAGCATTCCGCACGCGTATAGGCACGCGGTGGAGACGATGAGTTGAAACCACATCTCCCCGAGCAGGTTCGGAAACAACAGCGCGCCAATCAGCGACACCGCAACCTGCGCCAGCGTAGACCCGACGAAAACAGCGCCGACTCCCAACGCAAAGACTGCGACGCGGCGTTTCTCCGTTCTCGTCTCAACCGGTGGTGTCGGCTCCCAATTGAATTGGTATGTCATGTGGTGGCTCCTTTCGTTTGGGTAAGACCTAAGACCTCGGGGCGTTGCCCCGAACCTAAGACCTCGGGGCGTTGCCCCGAACCCTACTTGAAAACTTCTTGAAATGAAGTGAAAATTGGATTGCTTGCAATCCAATTTCAAGACTTTCAAGAACTTTAACCAAGGGGGATTTTACCCCTGTGTTTATGTGGTACGGATTCTCCATGTAGCCGTTTATGCACTACGCATTCCGGCTGCTACGAGCCAAATCCCGTCCGGCGGGATTTGTGCAGCGGCGGCAACTGGTTGCCTTGCTTCTCTCCGCTACCGGATAGAAATGGTTCAGGTTAGTTGTTGATGGAGCGGAACGACACGCGGGTCGTTCCGCTTCGGGAGAATGTTACATCGCAACGAAAGGGTTACACTCCACGATACGCCTTTTCCGCCATGTCACGTCCCACCAAACGCCAGTGGCACGATGTTCGCACTCTCCCCATCAATGCGTTGAAAGTTTTGAGGGAGGTTTGGAGGGAACTTTTCCCAAAAGTTTCCTCCAAGCGCATTCCCCGCGTCCTCCGCATCCCCTTATTTAACAAACTTGGAGAAATCGCCGTTGGCGCTCTTGAGCATCCGCCCCATGCCGAGGCAGGTGCAGTTCCCGGGTTGTTTTGCGACCGTGACGCGCACGCCCGTGCCGGTCCGCAGGAGTTGGTCAAGCCCGGGGAGGAGCGCCATGCCGCCCGTCATCACGATGCCGTGGTCAAAAATATCGGCGGACAACTCGGGGGGCGTTTCCTCCAGAGTCTGCTTGACCATCCGCACGATTTCGGACAACGGCTCGCGGATTGCCTCGCGAACCTCCGAAGTCGTGATTTCGGCAGTCGTTGCCAGCCCGTTCCGCAGGTCGCGCCCGCAGACCGTCATGCTCCCGCGGTCAATCGTCGGGAGCGCGGACCCAATCCGCTTCTTAAGCAGTTCCGCGGTAATTTCGCCAATCAGGATGTCGCGCGTCCGTTTGAGGTAGTCCACGATTGCCACGTCCAACTCGTCCCCCGCTATGCGGAGCGCGCCTGCCTGCACGATTCCGCCGAGGCTGATGACCGACGCCTCCGAGACTCCGCCGCCGAGGTCCACGAGCATTGCCCCTCTCGCCTTGGAAACGGGGATCCCCGCGCCGACCGCCGCCGCGATGGGCTGGTCAATCAACTTGACGTCCTTTGCGCCGGCTTCATAAGTCGCGTCCTTGACCGCGCGGCGCTCGACCTCGGTCACACCGTAGGGAATCGAAACGAGTACCTGCGGGCGGTTGAACACCGAAAACAGGTCCAACTTGCGTAAAAAGTCCCGCAACATAATGGACGTGACCTCAAGGTCGGTGATGACGCCGTCTTTGAGCGGTCGCAGTGCCAATATCTCGCGCGGCGTTTTCCCGAGCATTTTCTTTGCGCCCGACCCCGACACGATGACTTCGTGCGTTGCGCGGTCGATGCTGACCACGGTCGGGGCGCGCATGACGATGCGGTCGCGGAGGAACACCGTTGTATTCGACGTTCCCAAATCAATTCCAACCTGCCGTCCCATCTTTTCGGTGTTCCTCCTTTCTGGTAATAATTAAGACCTTGGGGCGTTGCCCCAAACCTAAGACCTCGGGACTCTGTCCCGAACCTAAGACCTTGGGGCGTTGCCCCAAGCCTAAGACCTCGGGACTCTGTCCCGAACCTAAGACCTTGGGGCGTTGCCCCAAACCCCACTTGAAAACTTCTTGGAAGAAGTTTTCAAGGCTTTCAAGAACTTTAACCAAGGGGGATTTTACCCCTATGTTTATGTGGCACTGATTTTTCTATAGCCGTTTATGCTCTACGCATTCCGGCTGCTCCGAGCCAAATCCCGTCCAGCGGGATTTGGACGACTATCGTCTCTCTCCGCTACCGGATATAAAGAGTAAGACCTTGGGGCGTTGCCCCAAACCCCACTTGAAAACTTCTTGAAAGAAGTTTTCAAGACTTTCAAGAACTTTAACTAAGGGGGATTCCCCCCTTTCTTTTTGTGGTACCGTTTCTTCTGTAGCCGTTTATGCGCTACGCATTCCGGCTGCTACGAGACCAATTCCGTCAAGCGGAATTGGCACGACTGTCGTCTCTCTCCGCTACCGGATAGAAATGGTAGGAAAGTTAGTTACTGACTTGGCGGAACGACACGCAGGTCGTTCCGTGACGGGCGAAAGATACTTGCTGACTTATTCATATGTGAGCGGAAATTTATCCCCCCTCATCAGTCGCTTACGTGACAAACTGCTTGCAGTTTTCTTCCC
>CAZVYZ010000112.1:0-3331 GCA_964630695.1 uncultured Ruminococcus sp. | reverse complement strand
AAAAATTCGCAGGCTGTAGCAGCGCTACTGGCAAGAATTTTTGTGAAGTATGACGAAAAAGACGCAAGCAAGTGCGCCATGCGCGGATTGCGCGGTAATGCCTTAATTCCGCCTCCCGCCCGAAACAAAAAACTTCTCCCACGACCCCGCCACTTAAAAAAGCAAATCAAATTCTTGCTTTTCAAATGGCGGGGTCGTGGGGGAAGTTCTCGGGAGGTCAGGGAGGTTTGGAGGGTAGGAGGTCCTCTTTCAAGAGGACCTCCTGCGCCTCCAAGGTCTTCCCCTCACCCTCCAAGGTCTTTTCCCTTACCTCTTCCCGTGCAGAATGGGAGAAAGAGGCTTGTAGATTAAGAAAACGAGGAGCGTGTCAAGACATCCCTTTAGCAAAGTAAACGGAAGATTAAAAATCAAAAGACATTGCAAAAGACCGTCCGCGCTCGGCAACAGCGCTTGGTACATTTCAATAATCGCCTCAAGCGGCAGAAATTTCGTGTAAACGGGGTAACTGATAAAATAGTTCAAAGGCACACTGCAAAGCGCCATCGCAAGCGCACCGGTCAAAGACCCGACCAAAGCCGCGCGGCGGTTCTTCCGCACCTTGTAAAGAATCCCTGCGGGAAGCACAAAGCAAGCCCCCAATAAGAAGTTGCATAACTCCCCCACCCCGCCGGTCGAACCGAACGGCAGGTGGAGCAGATTCTTCACAAGACAAACCAACACGCCCGAAACGGGTCCCATGCTGAAAGCCGCCAGAAGCGCGGGTAACTCCGAAAAATCGAATTTGACAAACGCCGGCATGAACGGCACAGGGAATTCCAACGCCATCAAAACCGCACCGATTGCCGACAAAATGCCCGTTACCGTAATCATGCGCAGATTTTTGCGCCGTGTTTTGACTGCTGCAGATGTATCTACTGTTTTCATTTTGTATTTCTCCTTTCATTTGCAGGAGAAAAGAAACGCCCCATGCGAAGTCCCGTAAAACGGGACACTCCATGGGGCTTTCGCTTCCGCGCCGAACGCGCAAAAACGTTTATCTTTTCTCATCCGGACTGAAGACCCGACCAAGCAGGTCCATCACCGTCGGTTTGGGAGTTACACCCAATCGGCTCCGCAGGCGCTCCCGCGGAGTTCGCAGACTGCAAGCCCGACCTGCGTCGGCTTGTTCACTGCCGGTATGGAATCACACCATCCCCAAAGATATTATGCAAACCTATACGATTTTAGAAAGTTCCAAAAGACCTTGCCGTTAAAGTTCTTGGGATTCCGGCTTGGGGCTGCGCCCCAAGGTCTTACTTTCCGGACGGAACGCTTGCCCAGTCGGCAAGAAAGCGCTGAATGCCGTTGTCGGTCAGCGGATGCTTCACCATCTGGCGCAGGACCTTGTAGGGAACCGTCGCAATGTGCGCGCCGCACTTCGCCGCGTCCACTACGTCCTGCGGTCCGCGAATGCTCGCCGCAATAATCTCGGTCTCCAGACCGTAATTGTCAAAAATCAAAGCAATGTCGGAAATCAGCGACATCCCGTTCTCGGCAATGTCGTTCAGTCTGCCCACAAACGGGCTGACGTAGGACGCGCCCGCCTTTGCCGCAAGCAACGCCTGCGCCGCGCTGAAAATCAACGTCACGTTGGTCTTGATTCCCTCTCCCGCGAGAACATGGACCGCTTTCAGCCCCTCCTCGGTAATCGGGATTTTGATGACGATGTTCTTGTGAATCTTCGCCAACTCGCGTGCCTCGCGCACCATCCCCTCCGCGTCAAGAGAAATGACCTCGGCGCTGATGGGACCGTCCACAATCTGCACAATCTCGTGAATGACATCCTTGAACACCCTGCCCTCTTTCGCAATCAGGGACGGGTTGGTGGTCACACCGCTCAGGATGCCCCACTCGTTGATCTCACGGATCTCGTCAATATTGGCAGTATCGATAAACAGTTTCATAAGTAACCCCCGAAAAAAGGGGGAACGACCGCAGTCGCTCCCCCGCAAAAACAATCAGGCGAGAATCTTGGAAACGACGCCGGAACCGACGGTTCTGCCACCCTCACGGATAGCGAAACGCAGACCCTCTTCGCAAGCGATGGGGGTAATCAGTTCGACAGTCATGTCGACGTTGTCGCCCGGGCGGCACATCTCAACGCCCTCGGGGAGTTCGATGGTACCGGTAACGTCGGTGGTTCTGAAATAGAACTGCGGACGGTAGCCTGCGAAGAACGGCTTCTTACGACCGCCTTCTTTCTCGGTCAGGACGTAAACGTGACCGACGAACTTTCTGTGCGGATGAACCGAACCCGGCTTTGCAAGGACCTGACCTCTTTCGATTTCGTCCTTTGCGATACCACGGAGCAGTGCGCCGATGTTATCGCCCGCTTCTGCCTGCGGCAGGAGTTTGTGGAACATCTCGACACCGGTAACGGTGGTGGACTTCTTCTCATCGGACAGACCGACGATTTCAACCACATCGGAAACCTTGACGGTACCTCTCTCCACACGGCCCGTTGCAACGGTACCACGACCGGAGATGGAGAACACGTCCTCAACCGGCATCAGGAACGGCAGGTTAGCCTGACGCTCGGGAGTCGGGATATAATCGTCAACCGCATCCATCAGCTCGAGGATGCAAGCATACTCGGGAGCGTTGACATCGGTGCTGGTGGATTCCAGCGCGTTACGCGCGGAACCGCGGATAATCGGAATATCGTCACCCGGGAAGTCATAGGAAGAGAGCAGGTCGCGGACTTCCATCTCAACCAGGTCGAGCAACTCGGGGTCATCCACGAGGTCGGTCTTGTTCAGGAACACAACGATAGCGGGAACGCCGACCTGACGGGCGAGCAGAACGTGCTCGCGGGTCTGCTGCAGAGGGCCATCGGTACCTGCAACAACGAGGATTGCGCCGTCCATCTGAGCCGCACCGGTAATCATGTTCTTGACATAGTCAGCGTGGCCGGGGCAGTCGACATGCGCATAGTGACGCTTGTCGGTTTCGTACTCAACGTGTCTGGTGTTGATTGTGATACCTCTTGCCTTCTCTTCCGGCGCGTTGTCGATCTGGTCATATGCCAGGAATTCGTTCTTGCCGTTCTTCAGAGAGAGGACCTTGGTGATCGCCGCGGTCAGAGTGGTCTTGCCGTGGTCAACGTGACCGATGGTACCAATGTTGACATGGGGCTTTGTACGTTCAAATGTAGCCTTTGCCATTTTGAATTTCCTCCGTTAAATAAGGTTTTATTTTTAGAAATTGGTAAAACACAATCAAGTCGGTGCAAAGAATCAGTCCTTTGCACGTTCCTTGATAATGGTTTCCTGAATGGATTTCGGAACCTCTG
>CAZVYZ010000111.1:0-3406 GCA_964630695.1 uncultured Ruminococcus sp. | reverse complement strand
GTTTGTCGGGATCCATCGATGCTAATGGCGGTGAAGCTGTAAAAGCAGCCGAAGCCATGAGTGAAGACATCAATGATGTTATGCATGGACTGGCGAAAGACATGGAGACTGCGCTTCCCACCGATTTCAATGTGGACGGCAGCATCAATGGTGCAATGGCAACCGCAGCAGGCGGTGCGATCAGCGGCGGCTTGCAGCTGGTGCTGAACATCACCAACTTTAACAATTACAGTAACGAAGACATCCGGCAGCTTACAAACGAAGTGCTGGTGACTGCAGGACAATTCGCCAAGCGGAAAGGAGTGGTATTTGCATGAACTGGTTTGAATATAAGGGCATCCGCTCCTCGGATATGGGACTACACATAGAGAAAAAGGATGTGTTTTCCGCGCCCAAATATGATGTAGAGTTCAAAAGCATACCCGGCAGAAACGGTGATCTCATTCTGCCAAACGGTAGATACCCTAACGGACAGGTCACCTACTCCGTGTTCCTTCTCGCCAAAACTGTGCAGGAGCTGGCAGATAAGATTACGGCTGTAAAGGCATGGCTATATTCCGAACAAGATCAGTACCATACGCTGTCAGACAGCTACGATACCAAATACTACAGAAAAGCAGTGTTCGCGGCAAAGCTGGATATTGAAGACGAACTCAATCGTATCGGAGTCTTCACGGTCAGTTTTTCCTGTCAGCCATTCCGTTATAACATAGCTGGAGCAGACGTGATCTTGTGTACTACTTCGGGAGAGATAGTCAAAAATCCAAACGCCTTTGCAAGCAAACCACACATCAAGGTTTACGGCAAAGGTAAAGGATCGCTGACAATACAGTCCGCTGGCAGCAATGCAACATGGCACTTTGAAAACATCGACGAATACACAGAAATCGATTCAGAGCAAATGAATTGCTTTAAGGGTACAGCGCTGAAGAACGATACTGTCAGTGGCAGTGGTTTCCCGCAGCTTTACCCCGGCGACAATACTATCGTGTTCGACGGAGGCATCACCAGCGTAGAGATCATTCCGAGGTGGGTAACGCTATGATTCCTGTACTATTCCGCGCCGATGCAATAAATTTCGACACTTTCGGTATCGGAGTGCTGGCAGATTGTTTGTCGTGCGAGGTGACAGAGGAACGGAACGGCGCATATGAATGCACGATCAAATACCCCATCACAGGACGGCACTACTCCGAAATCCGAACAGAACGGCTGATCAAGGCAAAGCCAAATGATACAGCCACAGATCAGATGTTCCGTATTTATAGAATCAGCACTCCCATCGATGGCATGGTGACGATATATGCGCAGCATATATCCTACGACTTATCGAACATCGCGGCATTGCAGTGGTCGAGCGATTCCATATCGCCAGCACTTGCTATGGAGCGTGTATTTCAGAATACTGCCACACCCCACAATTTCACTTGTCAGACTGACTACTCAGCCGCAAAACCGTTCTCGGTATCAAAGCCACAAAGTGTCCGCGCCTGCCTTGGCGGTGTGGCAGGTTCCTTTCTGGATTTGTGGGGCGGTGAATATGAATGGGACAACTTCAGAGTCATTCATCACCAAGGACGCGGACAGCATACAGGTGTCGTAATAGAATACGGTAAAAATCTGACCGATATGGAGCATGACGACGATAACACAGATGTGTATACCGACCT
Source organism: uncultured Ruminococcus sp. (assembly GCA_964630695.1). GTDB lineage: Bacteria > Bacillota > Clostridia > Oscillospirales > CAG-272 > UMGS1865. The sequence continues at coordinate 1,736 of CAZVYZ010000111.1, read as the reverse complement.
GCTTCCATATGCAGTCAACTCAGCGGAAGATGGCACTGAGACTGTAGTTACGCTGGCAGAAGTGCTGATACCCGTAGTAGAAACCAAACTGGTACAGCGCAAAACCTATATCAAAGATTTTTCTGAATACTTCGATATGGAAGAAACCATAACCGAGGAAGCTCTCCGCGCCAGAGCAAACAAATATGTTGAAGCCAATTCTCTCGGGATTGGCAAGCCAAGCATTACCGTCGCATTTGAGCCTCTGTGGAAACAGCCGGAATATGCAGCGGTACTGGAGCGTGTGTCCCTTTGCGATACGCTGACCGTTCGTCATTCGGTGTTGGGGATCACCACCAAAGCAAAAGTCATTACCACCAGATACGACACACTAGCCGAAAAGTATATTTCGATTGAGTTGGGCAGTGCAAAAGCCAATCTGTTGCAAAATGTTTCAGCAGCACAGGATGCCGCGGAGCAGGCAGCGGCAAAGGTGGATCGATTCCCAGCACTAATGAATACGGCCATCGCAGAAGCCACAGGACTGATCGCAGGCCAGACTGGTGGTTATGTGGTTATCAACACCCACAGCGACACCGGCAAACCTTATGAGCTGTTAATATTGGACGCACCGTCAATTGCAGAAGCTGTCAATGTGTGGCGTTGGAATGTGGGTGGCCTTGGTTTCTCTCACAATGGATACAACGGGCCATATGAAACGGCGATCACTGCAGATGGTCAAATAGTTGCAGACTTCATCACCAGCGGCACACTGGTAGCCAACATCATCAAAGCAGGTGTACTGCAGTCACAGGACGGCTCGTCGTACTGGGATTTAGAGACCGGTGAAGTAGTACTTCGCGCTTACGCCACAACAGAAACGGTGCAGGAGCAGAATGACCGTATTACGGAAATCGAGCAGAAGAAGATGTACCGGCTGGTCATATCCAGTAGCAACGGAAACATCTTCAAAAATGGAAATATCACTACGACGCTGTATGCTACGGTATTTTCATGGGATGAAAATATTACGGATACGCTGGATGATAACCAATTCATCTGGACGCGTGTATCCGAAGATACCGAAGCAGATGCAACATGGAATGCAGATCATTTCGGCGGCAGCAAATCTATTGAAATCACTTCGGAGGATGTGCATGTCCGTGCCACATTCTTCTGCGATTTGATTGATACAACCACAAGAGTCAGCCTTCTCGGCTGAGAGAAAAGGAGTATGAATATGAGTAAAGCACAAGGTCAATTTACGATTATTGACTACAATGACGCGCTTACGCTGACTGGCTACATCGGTTCCAGTCTGGCGAAAACGCAGATGTATAACCCCGATAATGGCACATACACGCCCGACTGGAGCAGCACGAACCTTGTGTTGACACCCAGTTTGTATGTGATCGGCACCACAACCGATCAGATTACTTCCAGCAGTGTGACCTCGGTAAAATGGTACATCGGCAGCAGCACAACTGCGCTGACCACATCTGGAAACTACGCACTCAGCGGCACCAAAAGCCACATCCTCACCATCAAAGGCAACACGATGGCAGGACTTCCGGGCATCGACTATCGCTGCGTGATCACCTACAAGGACGCATCCACTGGGCTGTCGATTACCCACCCGTTAACCATTTCGTTCGGTCGCGTGGTCAACGGCTCCGGCATTACTGACCTGCTCGTTACCACCCCCAGTGGCAATGTGTTCAAAAACAGCGAGGTCGCCAGCCTGACCGCCAAAGCAG
>CAZVYZ010000110.1:0-3409 GCA_964630695.1 uncultured Ruminococcus sp. | reverse complement strand
ACGGGAAAGGCGCGAGCGAGTGCGCCGATTGCGAATTGCGCGGTGTTGCCTTAAGCAAGGGGATTTTTGCCCCTTGCTTTTTATTGTGCAGATTTTGAGTGTAGCCGTTTGCCGTGCTACGAATTCCGGCTGCTACGAGCCAAATCCCGTCAAGCGGGATTTGTGCGGTGGCAACTGGTTGCCTCGCCTCATCTCCGCTACCGGATAGAAGTGGTAGGAATGTTACATAATAAAAAAGGAACGGAACATCCTTTGGGATTTCCGTTCCCTTTTTAGGAATATCATTCGATTGGCTTTTTGCGCTTTGGTTTACTCGGTGGGACCGTAGCAATGAGGATTGGAATCAGTCGCGACCAGAGTGTTTCGTCATCGGGGTCGACAATCCAATGCTCTTTTGCGCCATCGTAGGGACAACCGCGCTCCGCCCCCTGCATCAGTGGTTCAAGTTCGGGTAGCATTTTGACGTAGACGGTATTATCGCAAGCCATGAGAATGGGGCGCTCATCCAACCAAATCAGGTATTCGCCGAACAGTTTGCGGTAGCGGACTGCACCGAAGTCTGCCAATCGGTCCGCAACATACTGCACAAAATCAAGTGAAGTTGCCATATTTTCCTCCGTTTCTATTCTATTATACCATTTTTTCCCTCTGCCGTCAAGGACGATTGTCAAAACAATACATTTTTATCTTTTTGCATGTCTCCCCTTGCAATCGCTTCCGAAATATGGTATAATACGGTCAGCATTCCAATCAGGAGGACACTGCTTTGAATATTGAACATTTTATCCATCCGTCAGCGGACGAAAAACCGCTGGAAAATCTGGTTCCCACGGGCGGGATGGCGGCAATCTTCCGCCGCATTGCCTGCGTGGGCGATTCGCTCTCGTCCGGCGAGTTGGAGACATGGGACCCGACCGGCAAAAAGGTTTATCTCGACCTTTACGAGCATTCGTGGGGGCAGTACCTTGGTCGCATGACCGGCGCGACGGTCTACAACTTCTCCAAAGGCGGCATGACCGCAAAGGAATACATCGAATCCTTTGCAAACACTCGCAATTTCTGGGACCCGAAGTTGGCTTGCGACGCCTATATTATTGCGTTGGGGGTCAACGACCTCTACGGACAGAAGCAAGAGGTCGGCATGGTTGCGGACATCCGCGCGGACAAGCCGGAGGAAAGTGCGCCCACGTTTGCGGGGTATCTCGGACAACTCATTCTGCGTCTGCGCTCGATTCAGCCGCAGGCGAAATTCTTCTACCTGACCATGCCGCGCGAGGACAACTCCCCCGAGTACAACGCAAAAGGAGACGCGCACGCCAAGTTGATGTACGAAATTGCCGAATTCTTTGGAAACAGTTACGTCATCGACCTGCGGCAATACGGTCCCGTTTACGACAAGGAATTCAAGGAACACTTTTATGGCGGCGGGCATCTCAACACCGAGGGCTACTACCTCACAGCGCTTGAGGTTGCTTCCTACATCGACTACATCATCCGCCACAACCCGCGCGACTTCCGCGAAACGGGTCTTTCAGGGCTTCCCTACACGCTTCTTTGAGCGGCACATATGCGATTTTTGTGTCGTTTTGTTTCAAACAAGTCGAAAAATCGGGCGTTTTCGTCAAAAAAGCGCCCGATTCTGCAATTTGCGAAGAAAATTCTTGCAATTTGACAGAATTTTTTTCTTGACAAATTGCCGCTGTGCGTGTATAATAAAGCAGTAAGGCAATGGTGTCTTGCGCATGGCGCACAGGCACCGCTTTTTGATTTCGGGAGGGACTGAAAATGGAAGAAAAAACGGTTAAAGGCTTTGCCTATCATGAAACGGACGCACGGTATGTCGCGCTCTACAGAAACGGCGCGTGGGAAGCGGGACATCTGACCGCTGACCCCAATGTGGTGCTGAATGAATCCGCCTGCGTGCTTCAGTACGCGCAGACCTGCTTTGAGGGACTGAAGGCCTACCGCACGCCCGAGGGACACACGGTCTGTTTCCTTCCCGACCTCAACGCCGCACGCCTGCACGATTCCTGCGTGCGGATGATGATTCCGCCCCTGCCCGATGGAATGTTTGAGGATGCGGTGCGGCAGGTGGTGCATGCCAATCGCGATGCAATCCCCTCGCTTGAGAGCGGCGGGTCGCTCTATCTGCGTCCCTATGTATTCGGGACCAACGCGGTGCTTGGGGTCAAACCCGCAACCGAGTTCCAGTTTCGTCTGTTCGCGTCCCCTGTCGGCGCCTATTTTGCGGGCGGGGTGCGACCGCTCCGAATCCGCGTCTCCGATTTCGACCGTGCGGCTCCGCACGGAACGGGTCACATCAAGGCGGGCTTGAACTACGCGATGAGCCTTTACGCGATTGCCGACGCGCACGCGCAGGGCTATGACGAAAATCTGTACGTCGATTCGGCTACACGGACCTATGTGGAGGAAACGGGCGGCGCGAACGTAATTTTCATCACCAAGGACGGCGGTCTTGTCACGCCGCAGTCCCCCACAATTCTGCCCTCCATCACGCGGCGGTCGCTCCTGTACGTTGCGGAGCATTACCTGCACATCTCCGCCGAGGAGCGCCCGATTCGTCTGGATGAAATCGGGGAGTTTGCCGAATGCGGCTTGTGCGGCACGGCGGCGGTCATCTCCCCCGTCGGAACGATTGACGACCACGGGACCGAATACCACTTCGGCGCGCCCGAGGACCGCTCGGTGATTCACCGTCTTTACACCACTCTGCTTGCAATCCAACACGGCGAACTTCCCGCGCCCGAGGGTTGGCTCGTGCAGGTGGACTGAGGAGGAGAAACATGAAAATTGCGGTAATCGGTGCGGGCGCGATGGGGTGTCTGTACGGCGGCATTCTTTCCAAACATTGCGAGGTCACGCTGTTTGACGCCGCCCCTGCGGTTGTGGAAGCCGTCAACACACACGGGATTCTTTGCACGGAGCCGGACGGCAGCGAGCATTGCTACCATGCTTCGGCACGGCTCTCGGGTGACTGCGACGGCAGTGACTATGCGTTGGTAATCCTCTTCGTCAAGGATTTGTACAGCCGCGCGGCACTGGAGGCAAACCGCGCGCTGATTGGTCCCGAAACGCTCCTGCTCTCCCTGCAAAACGGCATGGGCAACGAGGAGATTATGCGGGATTTCGCCTCCCCCGACCGTGTCCTCCTCGGTACGACCAAGCACAACTGCGTCACGCGCGAGGCGGGGGTCATTTACCATTCGGGGGCGGGAATCACACACGTCGGCTCTCCTGTCGGCAACCGTGCGGCGGCGGAAACGGTTGCGTCCCTCTTTGACGGTTGCGGCTTGGAAGCGGATGTCTGCGACAGTGTCCGGCACCTGCTTTGGGAGAAACTGTTTGTGAACATGACCATCAACCCGCTGACCGCTTTGACGGATGCCCC
>CAZVYZ010000109.1:0-3411 GCA_964630695.1 uncultured Ruminococcus sp. | reverse complement strand
GTTAAAGTTTTGAAAGTTCTTAGGAAACTTTTTCAAAAGTTTCCTAAGCAGGGTTCGGGACAGAGTCCCGAGGTTTCCCCCATTTCTATCCGGTAGCGGGAGCGAGCGGCGATAGCCGCCTTGCCAATCCCGCTGGACGGGATTGGGCGCGGGAGCAGCCGGAATTCGTAGCACATAAACGGCTACATCGAGAATTCGCGCCACAAAAAGAAAGGGATAAAATCCCCCTTAGTAAAGTTCTTGAAAGCCTTGAAAACTTCTTTCAAGAAGTTTTCAAGTGGGTTCGGGCAAAGCCCGAGGTCTTAGGTTCGGGACAGAGTCCCGAGGCCTTAGAAGTCTTAGTTTTCCCCCACTTTTACACACCGGTTTTCAACAACCTGTGGAAAAGTCGGATAGCGAAACGGGAAAGGAGTCTCAGAGCATGGAAAACGAAAAGAAAACCGCCGAGCAGGACGAGGAAGAATGTGAAAGACCGGAGGTGTCGCCTGCGGTCATCAGGCGACTGCCGCGCTATTTTCGGTATCTGCGAATGCTGATTCGGCAGGGACGGATGCGCATCAGTTCAAGCGAATTCTCGCGCATGATGCACCTCACCGCATCGCAAATCCGACAGGACCTGAACTGCTTCGGCGGCTTTGGTCAGCAGGGCTACGGCTATAACGTCGACTACCTCTACGCGAAAATATGCGAACTGCTCGGCGTGGAGGCGGGACTGCGCGCGGTCGTCATCGGTGCGGGCGACATGGGGCGCGCACTGGTCCACTCCCCCGTTTTTGAAAAACGCGGTATCCGCGTGCTGGCACTGTTCGACCTCAAACCGGACCTGATTGGGCGGGACATCAGCGGCGTGCGCATCTACGATGCGTCGCACCTTGAGGACTTCTGTCGCCGCAATCCCGTGGACTTCGCGGTGCTGACCCTACCGAAAGACCAAGCCCCCGCAGTTGCAAAACGGCTGACCGACTGCGGCGTTTACGGCTTCTGGAACTTCACAGGGCGCGAATTGGAACCCGAGAATCCCGACGTGGTGGTGGAAAACGTCCACTTGGGCGACTCACTCATGGCACTTTCCTACCGCCTGTGCCGCAAGCGCATGAGCGATGAAAAAGGCGCAAACGCCGACACAAAGACCGATAAAGGATAGAATGGATATGGAATGGAAATGGAACTACGGACAGGACGTTCTGGTCCTGCCGGCAACAGTCCCTGAGGTTGACGCCACCCCCGAGCAGTTGCGGGTCCTCCTGTGGCTCGCCTCGGACCCCACGCTGTTCGCCAAACCTGCGCAACTGGCGCGTCTGGCGGGCGCGGACCGCGAGGAAATCAGCGATATTCTGGACTTCTGGCAGTCGGTCGGGGTCCTCTCCGGCGACGGAGCGCCGCAGGAGCGCAGAAAAGCGCAAAAGAAACCGACAGACAAGCCCGCAAAGCCGGCGGCAGACACAAAGTCTGCGGGAGACACAAAACCGGCGGCGGTAGCGAAGCCCGCCTTTCTCGCCCGCGCAGACGAGTTGCCGAACTACTCCACGGCGGAACTTGCCGCACTGCTGGAAAAAAGTCAGTCCCTGCGGATGCTCGTCAACGAAGCGCAAAACATCTGGGGCAAGGTGTTCAACCCCTACGAAGCGCAACTGCTGGTCGGTCTTTCGGACTACCTCCGCCTTGACGACGAGTACATCCTGCTCCTGCTCGCGCATTGCAAGCGAATCGGCAAGCGGTCCCTGCGTGAGGTCGAGAGGTACGCGCTCCGACTTGTTGACGATGGCGTGACCGACGCCACCGCGTTGGAAGAGTTCGTCAAACGGACCGAAGCACGGCGCACCCTGCAAGGCAAAATCCGCACGATGTTCGGTCTCGGAAGCCGCTCTTTCACGGCGAAAGAGAACGCGATGTTGGACAACTGGACCGCCTACGGCTACGGTGAGGACATCATCCGCCGCGCGTATGAAATCACGGTCGGCGCCATCAACGAGCCGTCCCTCCCCTACGCGAACTCCATTCTGGAGCGTTGGCACAGTGAGGGGCTGGACACCGCCGCGCAGATCGACGCGAAGTTGGACGCCGAGCGCGAAAAGAAAGGACAGGCGGTCATGACGGGCAGTTTTGACACCGACGATTTCTTTGAAGCCGCGCTGAACCGCAGTTTTTACACCGAGCCATTAACGGCGCCCCCCGCCGACGGCTCCACGGAGGAAAAACATGGGCTATAATCAGGAAAATTTCCGCCGCATCCGCGCGGAGTACGAGACAAAGGCAATGAAAGCCGAGGAAGCCGCCGACGAGCGGCGCGAGGAACTCTACCGCGTCATCCCCGACCTGCGCGACCTTGACCGCGCGCTCTCGGGCTTCGGTCTGCGCCTGATGAAGCAGGCGATGGAGGGCGGCGACACGCAGGCGGGCATTGCGTCCCTGCAAGCCGAAAACGAACGAATCCAAGCGGCGCGCCGCGATTTGCTTGCCCGCCACGGCTACCCCGCCGACTACTGCTCCCCGCGTTACGAATGCGAAAAGTGCCGCGACAGCGGATACGTCGGGATTCGGATGTGCACCTGCATGCGCAGAAAACTGACCGAGGCAGGCATGATGTCCTCGGGGCTTGGGCCACTGATGAAAACGCAGTCGTTTGAAAATTTCTCGCTTGACTACTACAAAAATGACCCTGCGGCATACGCGCGGATGCAGGACAATCTGCAAAAAATTCGCGTTTACGCCACCAATTTCGGCGGTCCCGAATGGGGCAAAATCGCGCACAACATGCTCTTTTTCGGCGGAACGGGGCTTGGAAAGACGCACCTTTCCACGTCGATTGCGCGGGTTGTCATTGAGCGCGGCTACGACGTGTTCTACAACAGTGCGGTCGGAATGCTCGCCGATTTTGAAATACAACGCTTTGGAAACAGTTCGGTTCAGGGGGACGCGGACAATACCGCCCGTTACACCGCCTGCGACCTGCTGATTCTCGACGACCTCGGCACCGAACTGGTCAACCAATTTACGCTCTCGGTCCTCTACACCGTCATCAACACCCGCATGAATCTTGCCAAGGCGACCATCATCAGCACCAATCTGACCGCCGCCGAACTCCGCAAGACCTACAGCGACCGCATCACCTCCCGTCTCTTCGGCGAGTTCAACCCCATTCCTTTCGTCGGCACCGACGTTCGCAAACTGAAAATACGGTAGGAGAGGTGTTAAGACCTTGGGCGTTGCACAAACCCTAAGACCTCGGGGCGTTGCCCCGAACCCTACTTAGAAAACTTTTGAGAAAGTTTTCTAAGAACTTTCAAAACTTTAACCAATTGGAATTTTACCCCTATGTTTATGTCGTTCGGATTTTTCTGTAGCCGTTTATGTGTTACGAATTCCGGCTGCTCCCGCGCCCAATCCCGTCCAGCGGGATTGGCAAGGCGG
>CAZVYZ010000108.1:0-3434 GCA_964630695.1 uncultured Ruminococcus sp. | reverse complement strand
GTTAAAGTTCTTGAAAGTTCTTAGGAAACTTCTTTCAAGAAGTTTCCTAAGCAGGTTTTGGGACAGAGTCCCAAGGTCTTCCTATAGGATATGTCACCTTTCCGCGAGATATTCGCGGAGCGCCTGAGCAAGTTGGTCGGGGCAGGAGGTCGGCTTGAAACCGCACTTGATGCCCGAGAGACGCTTGATTGCCTCCTCGGCGCTCATCCCGACAATCAGAGCCGAAACACCCTGCGTGTTGCCCGAGCAACCGCCGTGGTAAACCACCTCGCGGATGATGTTGTCGTCGTCGAGCGTGATGTCAATCGAGCGGGAGCAAACCCCGTTGGTCTTGTAAGTAAACGTGTTCATAAAGAAGCCTCCTTGTGCAGGTTATTCAGAGTGCCGGAACAGTCCGGCGATTTCAAAGTGGGGATAAGAGAGGGAGAGGAAAAGCAGAAACGCAGGCAAATCCCCGTCGGGCAGGAACCCCGCAGTCAGAATGCCGCGGGAAAATTCGAAGTAGTCGGGCTTCATGCCGCATAAAGCCGCACCGCAGAGAATGCCGTCGGGACCGCGACCGGAGACGTCGCACCGAAGTTCCAACCGGCGCGCTCCGCCCTCAAGCGGGTGCAGAAGCGACAGACTGCGGCGCAGAAGCGCGTATTGCGTAACCCGCCCATCCCCGACGGGAACCGTGCAGACCGCGGCAATCTTCAGATTGTAAGCCTCAATCAGCGAAGTGAACGCGCGGAGCCGCCCCTCCCCCGAACTTTCGAGCGGGAGGATGCAGTATTCGCAGGACCCGCCCGCAACTTCGTCGCAAACCGCCTGAAAGGAGTGCGGGTAAGCGGCGCGTGCGTCCCGCAGGAGCGCGGAGAATTTCCCGAACGCTTCGTCGGTGTAGCGGTTTCGCTGATACGCAATGCGGTTGTGTGCGGCGGGACCGACGTCCTCCCCCGCGGGGAAGTACCAGTCCTGCCATTGCGTCCCGTCCCGCGGCAACAGACGGCGCAGTTCCAGAGCCAGATAGGCTTTGGCGCGGTCCGCGTCGGGCGGCGGAAAGAGACGGTCAAGGTCCGCCCCGTGGTCGGCAAGCGAGGAGAGAAACGCGGCACCGTCCCGCATTCCCGCGGATAACTCAACGGCGAGTTCCCGCAGGTGGGCGGTCAGTTGCTCACGGAGCGCGCCGAAACGGTCGGCAAGTTCCGCAACGTTGGCAAGAATAATCTCCTCGGGCGTGTAGGCGTTCAGGTCCTCCATGCGTCAGAGCATTCCGAGAATTCCGTAACTTTCGGAAAGGAACGTGTTCAACTCGTCGGCGGTCAGTTTTCTCTGGGAGAGGAGCGCCAGACGGTAGAGATACGCGGCGGCGGTCTGCTGTTTTTCGCCCTCCATTGCTTTCAGTTTGGCAATCAGCGGGGACGCGGTGTTGACCGTCAGCGTGTTGTCCGCCGGCATTCCGCCCGCCATGCCGTAGAGACGCATCATGTCGTCCATGCGGCGGGACTCCTCGGAGAGCGTCAGCAGAACGGGGACGTTCCCGTTGCGCAGTGCGGCGAATTCCACCTTGAGTTTGTCGTCACCGGCGGCTTTGCGGAAGAGTTCGACCAACGCAGGGTCCTCGGTGCTCTCGCCCTCGCCCTTGAGCGAAGCGGCGACGTCGGCATCGATGCGGCGGTACTTCACATCGGTATCGTAGGTTTCAATCATGGAGACGAACTGCGTGTCAAGTTGCTTGTCCAGAACCGCGACCTGCAAGCCCTCGGCTTCAAACAACCGGATATACTGCGCCTGCGCGGCGCGGTCGGTGGTGTAGTAAACGGTGTTCGCGTGCTTTTCCTTTGCCGCCTCCAGATATTCGGGGACGGTTACGGTTTTGCCGTCGGTCAGGTTCAGGAGCAGGGCGTCTTTCACGCGGTCCCAGAACTTGCGGTCGCGCATGCAGGCGTACTCCACAAAGGTGCGGATGTCGCTCCAGACCTTTTCATATTCCTCCCGCGCGGTGTTGCACAGGCTGCACAGTTTGTCCGCCACTTTCTTGACGATGTGCGCGGAGACTTTGGCAACGTAGGTGTTGTTCTGGAGGTAACTGCGCGAGACGTTCAGCGGCAGTTCGGGGCAGTCCAGCACGCCCTTGAGCATGAGCAGGTATTCGGGAATGACTTCCTTGATGTTGTCCGCGACAAACACCTGGTTGTAGTAGAGTTTGACCTGCCCCTCAATGGATTCGTATTCGTTGTTCAGTTTGGGGAAATAGAGGATGCCGCGGAAGTTGAGCGGGTAGTCGGCGTTGATGTGAATCCAGAACAGCGGCTCACGGTAGTCGTGAAAGACCTTGCGGTAGAAGTCCTTGTATTCCTCGGGCTTACACTCGGAGGGGTTCTTCAGCCAGAGCGGGTGGGTATCGTTGACGGGCTTGGGGGCTTCCGGCTCTTTTCCGTCCTCGGCTTTGGGCGGTTCCTCGCCCTCCACGGAGAAGTAGATTTCCACGGGCATGAACGCGCAATAGCGGTCGAGGATGCCCTCAATCTTGAATTTTTCAAGGTATTCGCTCTCCTCGTCGGAGATGTGCATGATGACCGAGGTGCCGTGACCGTTCCGCTCGCCATCGGTCATTTCGTACTGCCCGTCGCCCGAGCAGGTCCACTTGACGGCGGGGGCGTCGGTATAGGATTTGGTCACGAGTTCGACCGAGTCGCTGACCATGAATGCGGAGTAGAAGCCAAGACCGAAATGCCCGATGATGCCGTTGTTTTTGTTATCGCCCTCATACTTTTGGACGAACTCCAGTGCGCCCGAGAGGGCAATCTGGCAGATATAGCGGTCGACCTCCTCGGCGGTCATGCCGATGCCGTTATCGGCGACGGTCAGGGTTTTCGCTTCTTTATCAAGAATGACGTCGATGCGGTAGGTTTCGTCGCCCGCGTCGTACTGACCCAGGGAGGCGAGTCTGCGCAGTTTCGTCACTGCGTCGCACGCGTTCGAGACAATCTCGCGGAGAAAAATGTCTTTCTCCGAATAAAGCCACTTCTTAATGACGGGGAAAATATGCTCGGTTTCTACCGAGATTCCCCCTTTTTTCATGTTTTCCATATTGATACTTCCTTTCTAAAAGGGTAAGACCTCGGGGCTTTGCCCCGAACCCTACTTAGGAAACTTTTGGAAAAGTTTCCTAAGAACTTTCAAAACTTTAACCAAGGGGGATTTTCCCCCTATGTTTTTGTTGTGCGGATTTTCCGTGTAGCCGTTTATGTGCTACGAATTCCGGCTGCTCCGCGCCCAATCCCGTCCAGCGGGATTGGCAAGGCGGCTATCGCCGCTCGCTCCGCTACCGGATAGAAGTGGGAAGACCTCGGGGCTTTGCCCCGAACCCTACTTAGAAAACTTTTGGAAAAGTTTTCTAAGAACTTTCAAAACTTTAACTAAGGGGGATTTTACCCCTTATGTTTAGG
>CAZVYZ010000107.1:0-3488 GCA_964630695.1 uncultured Ruminococcus sp. | reverse complement strand
TCCCCCTCCAAACCTCCCTCTCACCCCGAGAACTTCCCCCACGACCCCGCCATTTAGAAAGCAGAAATTTGATTTGCTTTTTTGATGGCGGGGTTGTGGGGGAAGTTTTTGTTGTTTGGGGAGGTATGAACTCGTTTGAAAGTGCGGCTATCGCGCAGGATTGGTGGGTGGGAAGCGGGGGGATGCGGATTATTAGGTGGGGGAGATTCGGAATGCGTGGAAAGTGGCGGTATGGAAAAATTTTTGCGATTTTTTCAAAACCTCTTGACAGGCGGACGGAGATGGTGTATACTATAAATGACAAGTTTAGTTGTCATTGTGACGCAAAAAGTTGTCAGGCGGGAGGTGTTACATGGTACTGCGAAACCGATTGAGAGAGCGGCGGGCGGCGCTGAACGTCAACCAACAGGAAATGGGGCAATTATGCGGGGTATCGCGGCAGACCATCAGTCTGATTGAGCGGGGGGACTATTCGCCGTCCGTGACGCTTGCCCTGACGATTGCGAAAGTCTGCGGTGTGGCGGTTGAGGAGGTATTCTATCTACAGGAGGAAGAGAAACATGGAAGAGAATGAAATCAGGCGGGCGAATCGGGCGGCACTTCCGAAGTTGCTGCTGTTCATGGTGCTTTGTCTGGCGGTCGGCGGCACGGCGGGGTATTTTGCCGCGCGGTACGGGCTGAACACGCTGACGGGGAATCTCAAAAGTGCGGGGGCATTTTTCGGGACGAATATTGCGCCGTGGTTGCTGCTTGCGGTGGCGGTCCTGTCGCCTGCGGTTTGCTTTTCGGTCTACCTTGGCGCGAAGAAACGGATTGCCGCATGGGACGGCGAGAACGAGACGGTTTACGGGGAGATTGACCGCCGGCTTTCCGCGGCGAGTTGGATATCCGCCTCGGCGTTGGTGCTGTCCTATTTCCTGTTGGCGGCAGCCTATTCGGGCGGCTTTGCCATTTTTGAGAGCGGGCGGATGACGGTGCTGTATTTCCTTGCAATCGCGGCGTTCTTTGCCGTCATCATCGAAACGCTTCTCCTCGGGCAGAAGTGCGTGGATGCCGCAAAGCGAATCAACCCCGAGAAGAAAGCCTCCTTTTATGACATGAAATTTCAGAAAAAGTGGGTGGAGGACTGCGACGAAGCCGAGAAAATTCTGATAGGCAGATGCGCATATCGGGCATACCGTGTCACGAATCAGGTGTGCGCGGTGTTGGCGGGCGTGTTCGCGCTCGGCGCGTTGCTGTTCGACATCGGTTTTCTGCCGTCCCTTGCCGTTTGCATCATCTGGATTGTCAGTCAATCGGCGTATTGCAGGGAAGCGCTGAAGTATTCCAAGAGCGGGAACAGGCTGTCCTGACCCGCAAAAGGGGGAGATATGGAGACCTTTATCTGGCTGATTCCGTTTCTCATCGTCATTTTTCGGCTGTTGCGGCAGGAGCGGGGACGAGCTGTGGCGGTCCGGCATCATTGGAATCGGAAAAAACAAAATCGGGAGGGAAATATCATGGAAGAATTGGCGAAACAGTTTATCGGAAAAGAGTGCCTGATTAACACCATTATGGGGATGGACAGCACCATAAAAGGCACGGTGAAAGAAGTCTCGGGTGGCGGCATCATACTGGAAAACAAGGACGGTATTGAGGCAGTCAATCTCGAATACGTCACCCGCATCCGCGAGTGGCCCCGCAATGCAAAGGGGAAAAAGAAGCAGATTTTTCTTGGATGAGGCGAAAAAAGACCTCCGGCAACAGCCGGAGGTCTTGCCTTAAAACGGCAGAATCATGGAAGCGATGGTGAAATAAATCATGAGGACGAGCGCGTCCACAATCGTCGTGATGAACGGGCTTGCCATGACGGCGGGGTCAAAGCCGAGACGCTTGGCGCCGATCGGGAGCAGGGTCCCCACGATATTCGCAATCACAATGGCAAAGAACACGGTCAGGCAAACGATGGCGCAGATGACCAGATTGTTCTGGAGAACTCCGCTTTCCAACATCGAGGTTGCGTGGAAATGGAAGTCCACGGCAAACACTTTGAAGAACGTTGCCGCCGCGAGCGTGCAGCCGCACATCAGCGAGACGCGGAACTCTTTCCAGAGAACGCGCAGAATATCGCGCAAACGGATTTCCCCGAGCGACAGACCGCGGATGATGGTAACGGAGGTTTGTCCGCCCGCGTTTCCGCCCGTGTCCATGAGCATGGGGAAGAACGCGGTCAGGATTGCATACGCGCCGATGGCGGTTTCATAGTGGGTGATGATGGTGCTGGTAAAGGTCGCGGAAACCATGAGAAGCAGGAGCCACGGGATGCGTTTTTTCCACGTTTCAAAGACTGTCGTTTTGAGGTAGGACTTATCGCTCGGCAAAATTGCCGCCATTTTTTCGATGTCCTCGGTCGCCTCGGCTTCCAGAACGTCCAGAGCGTCGTCGACCGTGACCAGACCCACCAACCGTTCCTCCATGTCCACAATCGGCAGGGCAATCATGTCGTAGTGGGAAATGAGGTTTGCGACCGTTTCGCGGTCGTCGTGTGTGTGGGCGAAAATGACATTTTTGTCCATGATGTCGCCAATCAACTCGTCCGGCAACGCGAACAGCAACTGTTTGAGCGGGACCACGCCTTTGAGGATTCGCTGATTATCGGTGACGTATGCGACGTAAATTGTCTCCTTGTCAAGACCCGTTTTGCGGATATGCTCAATCGCCTGAGCGCAGGTCATATTTGCGCGCAGGTCGATGAACTCGCTCGTCATCACGCTTCCCGCGCTGTCCTCGGGGTAGGCGAGGTAGCGGTTGATTTCCGCGCGTGTTTCTTTCTTGGCGTTCCGCAGGACCCGTTTGACCACGTTGGCGGGCATTTCCTCCAACATATCCACGGCGTCGTCGGTATAAAGTTCTTCAAAAATTTCGCCGATTTCGCGGTCCGAGAGCGTTTCCACGATGTTTTCCTGAATGTCGGGGTCCAGTTCCGCGAAAATCTCCGCCGCGGCGTCCTTTTTCAGCATTCGAAAGACCACGGTCTGCTGTCTCGGTTCCAGCGAAGTCAGAAATTCCGCCGCGTCCACGCGGTTCATCTCGTCTATCTCGTGCATAAAGGCGGAATACTGCCGACTTCGGAACAATTCCGCCAGTTTTTCAAATTTCTCTTCGTTTGTTGTTTCCTCTGCCATGAGTTTTCCTCCTTTCTTTTTAAGACAAGACCTTGGGACTCTGTCCCAAGCCCTGCTTAGGGGACTTCTTAAGGAGAAGTCCCCTAAGGACCCTCAAGACCTTAACCCAATTGGATTTTTGATTCTGTCTTTACATTGTCCAAATTTTGGTGTAGCCGTTTATGTGCTACGAATTCCGGCTGCTCCGAGCCAAATCCCGTCCAGCGGGATTTGGACGCTTGCGCTCTCTCCGCTACCGGATAGAAGCGGTAAAGGTCTCGGGGCGCCGCCCCGAACCCTGCTTGAAAACTTCTTGAAAGAAGTTTTCAAGACTTTCAAGAACTT
>CAZVYZ010000106.1:0-3535 GCA_964630695.1 uncultured Ruminococcus sp. | reverse complement strand
AAAGCAAATCAAATTTTTGCTTTTCAAATGGCGGGGTCGTGGGGGAAGTTCTCGGGAGGAGAGGGAGGTTTGGAGGGAGGGGAACCCCTCTTTCAAGAGGGGTTCCCCTCCCTCCAAGGTCTTCCCCACCGCCTCCAAGGTCTTACTTCACATATTCAAACTCAAAGTCGTAGATAGAGACGGTGTGACCGTCGCGGCACCCCTTTTCCTCAAGCGCATCGAAAACGCCGCTGCGACGGAGAACACGCTGGAAGAAATTCAAGGACTCGTAGTCGTCGAAGTTAATCTGTCCCATCAGATTCAGAAGCCATTCCCCCTCCACATAGAACGTGTCGTTCTCGCGGCGAATGACCGTCTCTTTCCCGCCGCCGACATATGCGTCCTCGGGCGCGTATTCCTGCTCGTAAACTTTCATCGGGGGTAGCGTCTCCAACAACTCCGCCGTCCGACGCAGAAGCGCGTCCACCCCCTCGCCCGTCGCGGCGGAAATGTAGAATAACTCCCACCCGTTCACCTCGGCGAAATGCTCAAATGCGGGAATGTCCACGGTTTCGCGGTCCAGTGCGTCCACCTTGTTCGCCACCAACAACTGCGGGCGGTCCGCAAGTTCGGGGCTGTACTTGTCCAACTCCGCGTTAATCATCTCCACTTCGTCAATCGGGTCCCGCCCCTCAAAGCAGGAGATGTCCACCAAGTGCCAGAGCAGGCGGCAACGGTCAATGTGCCGCAGGAACGCATGCCCCAATCCTGCCCCCTCGGCGGCGCCCTCAATCAGCCCCGGGATGTCGGCGGCAACAAAACCGCGCTCCCCTGCAACCCGCACGACACCGAGATTCGGGGACAGCGTGGTGAAATGGTAATCCGCAATTTTGGGCTTTGCGGAACTGATGCGAGCCAGAAGCGACGATTTGCCCACGCTCGGGTATCCGATAATGCCCACATCCGCAAGCATCTTCAATTCCAGAATGACCTCGCGCTCCTCGCCCTTGGTCCCGTTTTTGGCAAACATCGGGACCTGCCGTGTCGCGGTCGCGAAATGGCGGTTGCCCCATCCACCGCGTCCGCCGCGGCAGGCAATATAGTCCGCGCCACCGTCCTCGGACATATCGTGAATGACTTTCCCACTCTGTGCGTCGCGGATGACCGTCCCCGGGGGGACCAAAATCACGCGGTCCTCGCCGTTTGCGCCGTGAAACTTCGCGCCCGAACCGTCGCCGCCGCGCCCCGCCTCGAATTTGTGCTTGTAACGGAACGCAAGCAGGGTGTTCGCACCCGTGTCAACACGGAATATCACACTGCCGCCGCGCCCGCCGTCGCCGCCGTCGGGTCCACCCGCCGCCACGTACTTCTCGCGCCGGAAAGACACCGCGCCGTTTCCGCCGTCGCCCGCTTTCAGGTAAATTTTTGTCTGGTCAATAAACATTTCAGACCTCCTCGCCTTTCATGCGGATAATCAACTTGATTGGCGTTCCGACAAACCCGAACGTCTCGCGCAAACAGTTCTCGATGAAGCGCTGATACGAAAAGTGGAACAACTCCACGTTGTTGCAGAAGATGACAAAGGTCGGCGGCGCAACCGAAACCTGCGTCATGTAGTAAATTTTCAGCCGTCTGCCCTTGTCCGACGGCGGCTGAACGCGAATCATCGCGTCGCTGAGAATGTCGTTGAGCATCCCCGTTGTCACGCGGCGGGTCGCCTGTGCGAACACCTCGTTGATTTTTTCAAACAACTGCTCCACGCGCTGTCCCGTCTTTGCCGAGACGAAGAAAATCGGCGCGTAGGGCATATACGCGAGTGCGGTGCGGATCTTGTTCGTGAACTCGTTCACCGTTGCGTTGTCCTTTTCCACCGCGTCCCATTTGTTGACCAGAATGAGGACGCCCTTGCCCGCCTCATGCGCGATACCCGCGATTTTCTCGTCCTGTTCGGTGATACCCGCCGTTGCGTCAATCAGCAGCAGGCAGACATCCGCGCGCTCCACCGCCGTGTGCGCTCGCAGGACGCTGAAATGCTCGATGCGGTCCTCAATCTTCGACTGCCGCCGGATGCCCGCCGTGTCAATAAACGTGTAAGACCCGTATTGATTCTTCACCGCCGTATCCACCGCGTCGCGCGTGGTCCCTGCGATGTCCGAAACAATCAGGCGGTTCTCCCCCACCATACGGTTGATGATGGAGGACTTGCCCGCGTTCGGCTTACCGATAACCGCCACGCGGATGCTGTCATCCGTCTCCTCTTCCTCCTGCCAATCGCCGAGCGCGTCAAGGCAGGCGTCCAAAAGGTCACCCGAGCCGCTCCCGTGCAGGCTTGAAAGTTGAATCGGGTCGTGGTCGAAGCCCAACTCGTAGAATTCGTAGTATTCCATCGGCGCGCCGCCCACGCTGTCGCACTTATTGGTCGCAAGCACAATCGGCTTGCCGCTCTTCTTGAGCATGACCGCAATATCGCGGTCTGCGGCGGTCAGCCCCGTGCGCACGTCACAAAGGAAAATGATGACATCGGCGGTATCGATTGCGACCTGTGCCTGCAGTTTCATCTGCGAGAGAATCACGTCGTCGGTTTTCGGCTCGATTCCGCCCGTGTCAATCAGAACCAGTTTTCTGCCGCGCCATTCGGTTTCGCCGTAGATACGGTCGCGGGTCACGCCGGGGGTGTCCTCCACGATGGAGCGCCGTTCACCGATGAGTTTATTGAACAAAGTGCTTTTGCCGACATTCGGTCTGCCGACAATCGCGATAATGGGTTTTGACATACTGTCACCGTCCTTTCATGGTTGGGGCAAAAAAGTGAACGAATACGAATAAACAAAGGGGGCAAGTGGGTGGAAATTTATCCCCCCTCATCAGTCGCTTACGCGCCAGCTTCCCCCCGAGGGGAAGCCTTTTTGCAAAAATTTATTCATGTGTTTTAATTCACAACAAGGTATTTACAGCAAGAAAAAAACGGAATTCTGTGTTACGATTTGACGTTGACACTAAAATCTTGTTTACCATGTTCGCACCGCGTATAACAGGCTTCCCCTCGGGGGGAAGCTGGCGCGTAAGCGACTGATGAGGGGGGATATATCCAATCTCACCGAGCGTTCAAAAAAGATTTCCGCTTAAGGCATTACCGCGTAATTCCGATGGTGGAATTGCGCAGTCGGATTTTTCGTCAGACAATACAAAAATTCGCAGGCTGTAGCAGCGCTACTGGCAAGAATTTTTGTGAAGTATGACGGAAAAGACGCAAGCAAGTGCGCCATGCGCGGATTGCGCGGTAATGCCTTAAGACTCCCCGTTATTCTTCCTGCGGGTGTGTGCCGAGGATGGCATGAATCAAACGGAATTCTGTGTTACGATTTGACGTTGACACTAAAATCTTGTTTACCATGTTCGCACCGCGTATAACAGGCTTCCCCTCGGGGGGAAGCTGGCGCGTAAGCGACTGATGAGGGGGGATATATCCAATCTCACCGAGCGTTCAAAAAAGATTTCCGCTTAAGGCATTACCGCGTAATTCCGATGGTGGAATTGCGCAGTCGGATTTTTCGTC
>CAZVYZ010000105.1:0-3550 GCA_964630695.1 uncultured Ruminococcus sp. | reverse complement strand
GACAGAGATTAGATATATCCCCCCTCATCAGTCGCTAACGCGCCAGCTTCCCCCCGAGGGGAAGCCTTTTTTACGCTGTGCAAACATAGCGGGTAATGCCGAATGTGATTTGCAAGGTAACAAGATATATGATTCACTTATATCTTATCCTTTCGCGGCTACATCTCCAACGAAACGAATATAGAAAAGGCTTCCCCTTGGGGGGAAGCTGGCGCGTTAGCGACTGATGAGGGGGGATAAGTTTGCACTTCTCCAATATATTTGCATTGCGCGTCGAAAGGAAATGCAATGAATCTCAATAAAAACGGCAAACTTACCAATCTGTCAAAAATATTAAGAAGAAATATGACAGCGGATGAGCGGCATTTATGGTATGATTTCTTAAAAAAATTACCTGTTCAGATAAACCGCCAAAAGGTGATAGGTCCGTACATTGTGGACTTTTATTGTGCAAGCGCAGGAATTGTGATTGAACTTGATGGCTCACAGCACAATCAAGTTGACAACGCACAAAGAGATTTGGAAAGAGACGCTTATCTGAATGAGAAAAATATTAGTGTTTTGAGATACTCCAATCTTGCGGTCAGAAAAAATTTTCCGGCGGTTTGTGAGGATATTTTGAAACATTTGAATATAGCAAGCAAGTCCCCGAGGTAAAATAAAAAGACGGGACTAAAAACACAAAAAACGAGCGCGGAGCCGAGCGGCTTGCGCATTCTTCACCGGAGGTAAAGATGAAAGAAAAGAACGAATCCGAAAAGCAACAGGAACTGGCACTGTTTGAAAACCAAAAGGTGTTGGACGTCGGGATTGAGAAAGAGGTGAAAAAGTCTTTCATCGAATACTCGATGTCGGTCATCATTTCACGCGCGTTGCCGGATGTCCGAGACGGGATGAAGCCGGGTCAGCGGCGTATTCTTTACGCGATGTATGAGGACGGTCTGACCCACTCCAAGCCGTTCCGTAAGTCGGCAACAACGGTCGGTAACGTGTTGGGTCGTTACCATCCGCACGGCGACTCGGCGGTCTACGGCACCATGGTCCGTCTGGCGCAGCCGTTCTCTCTGCGGTACACGCTCGTGGAGGGACACGGAAACTTCGGTTCGGTGGACGGTGACCCGCCTGCTGCGTACCGTTACACC
The DNA here is from genome assembly GCA_964630695.1 of uncultured Ruminococcus sp. GTDB lineage: Bacteria > Bacillota > Clostridia > Oscillospirales > CAG-272 > UMGS1865. The sequence goes on along the minus strand of CAZVYZ010000105.1, from coordinate 2,408 downwards.
GAGGCGCGGCTGGACCGCATTGCCGACGAGATGATGCGGGACCTCGACAAGAATGTCGTTCCCATGGTCCCCAACTTCGACAACCGCCTGCAGGAGCCGTCGGTCCTGCCGTCCCGCTTCCCGAACCTGTTGGTCAACGGTTCGATGGGTATCGCGGTCGGTATGGCGACAAACATCCCGCCGCACAACCTCGGCGAGGTCATCGACGCGGTGGACTACCGCATGGACCACCCCGACTGCACGGTGGACGAACTGATGGAATACATCAAGGGTCCCGATTTCCCGACCGCCGCCATCATCTACGGCATCAACGGTATCAAGCAGGCGTACCTGACGGGAAAAGGACACATCATGGTGCGGTCGCGCTCGCAGATTGACGAGAACAAGCGGCACATCGTCTTTACCGAAATCCCTTACGGGGTCAACAAGAGCATGCTTTGCGAGTCGATTGCCGACTGCGTGAACGAAAAGAAAATCGACGGCATTACCGAATTGCGCGACGAATCGGGCAGAGACGGTATGCGCATTGTGGTGGAGTACCGCCGCGATGTGAACCCGCAGATTCTGCTCAATCAACTTTACAAGTACACGCAGTTGCAGGACACCTTTGCCATCAATATGCTGGCAATCGTCAACAACGAGCCGAAAGTGCTGACCCTGCCGCAGATTCTCGACCACTACATCGCGCATCAGGAGTCGGTCATCACCCGCCGCACGCAGTTCGATTTGGACAAGGCGCGGGCGCGGGCGCACATCTTTGAGGGCTACAAGATTGCGCTGGACAACATTGACGAGATCGTGCAGATTATGAAGTCGTCGAAGTCGATTCCCGACTCCAAAAACACGTTGATGGAGCGGTTCGGGCTGTCCGATGCGCAGGCACAGGCAATTGTGGAAATGACGCTCGGCAAACTGACGGGTCTGGAGCGCGAGAAGATTGAGGACGAGTTGCTTCGTCTGCACAATCTCATCAAGGAACTGGAGGGAATTCTCGCGGACGAGGGCAAAATCAAGCAGATTATCAAGGACGAGATGGGCGAAATCAAGGCGAAGTACGCCGACGCGCGCCGCACCGAAATCGTGCAGGCAGAGCATGAGATTGTTCTGGAGGACCTGATTGAGCGGCACAGTTGCGTCATTACGCTGACGCACGCGGGTTACATCAAGCGTCAGCCGGCAGACACCTATTCCGCACAGCACCGCGGCGGGCGCGGCATCATCGGCATGGGGACCAAGGATGAGGACTTCATCGAAAACGTGATTGCGGTCAACAGCCACTCCTACCTGCTGATGTTCACAAACACGGGCAAGGTGCAGGCGAAGAAAGCCTACTACATCCCCGAGGCGGGCAGAACCGCGAAAGGGCAGAATCTGGTCAACATCCTCGATCTGGAGGAAGGCGAGAAGATTACCGCCTGCATCAGTGTGGACGAATTTGACGACGAGCATTATCTGACGATGGTCACGCGCAGAGGTGTTATCAAGCGGACGCCGCTCAAAGAATACGAGTACCAACGAAAGGGCGGCAAGATTGCGCTGAATCTGGATGAGGGAGACGAGTTGCTGTTTGTCCGTTGCACGACGGGCGACTGCGAGTTGCTGATTGCGACGAGAAACGGGCAGGCGGTGCGGTTCCACGAGGAAAACGCGCGCGTGATGGGCAGAACGGCACGCGGTGTGCGCGGAATTTCCCTGCGCGAGGGTGACGAAGTGGTTGGTGTTGCGGTCATTGAGGAGGGCAAGGACCTGCTCTGCGTGACCGAGAACGGATTCGGCAAGCGGTCGCCGTTTGAGGACTTCCGTCTGATGGCACATCGCGGCGGTTACGGTGTGACCTGCTACAACATCACCGACAAGAGCGGTGCTTTGACGGGTGTTTCGGCTGTTGATGACAACGATGACCTGATGCTTATCACGGACGGCGGGACGATGATTCGGACCCCTGTTGCGGGGATTCCGACCCGTTCGCGTTCGGCGGGTGGCGTTATCATCATGAAGATGGGTGAGGGGCAGAAGATTGCGAACTTCACGAAAGTCGCCCACGCCGAGGAAGTTACCGAGGAGGAAGGAAATTCGGAGGAAGAGCAGGGAGAGTAAGGGGAAGACCTTGGAGGCGCAGGGACCCCTCTTGAAATAGGGGTCCCTACCCTCCAAACCTCCCTGACCCTCCCCGAACTTCCCTGCACGGCAACCGCCGTTTTGGATTGTGGGGATTTTCTGCGTTCTTTTGGCGGCGGTTGCCGCACAGGGAAGTTTTTGGTGTGTCGGGCGGTGCGAACCTCTGAAAAAGTGCGGCTTCGCGCTTGTTTGGTGGATGGGGTGCGTAGGGAGAGTGTATGCCTTGCGTGAGTGGAGATTTATCCCCCCTCATCAGTCGCTTACGCGACAGCTTCCCCCCAAGGGGAAGC
>CAZVYZ010000104.1:0-3559 GCA_964630695.1 uncultured Ruminococcus sp. | reverse complement strand
CCGTTGTCCAAATCCCGCTGGACGGGATTTGGCTCGGAGCAGCCGGAATTCGTAGAGCGTGTACGGCTACAAAAAAAACAGCATCACAAAAACATAGGGGTAAAATCCCCCTTGATTAAAGTTTTGAAAGTTCTTAGAAAACTTTTTCAAAAGTTTTCTAAGCAGGGTTCGGGACAGAGTCCCGAGGTCTTAACCCCAAGAAAGAGAGGTACTACCATGAAAATCGTATTCAACAGACAGGAAATCTGTAACGCGGTCACACCGCTCATGTGCGCGGTGTCGGGAAAATCGACCCTGACCGCAATCGAGGGAATCCTGATTGAAGCGGACGAGAGCGGAACCTGCACGCTTACAACGTTCGATTTGGAGAAAGGCATCCGACTGTCGGTTCAGGCGGAGGTCGAGGAAGCAGGATCCTATATTCTTAACGCGCAGAAGTTTTCGCAAACGGTCCGGGTGATGGAGGGGGACACCGTTACCCTGACGGTCACCCCGAACTTGCAGGCGTGCATCGCGAGCGGAAAGTCCACGCACCGCATGAATGCTCTGAACGGAAAGGATTTCCCCGCGCTCCCGCCGTTGGAGACGGAGGACGGATTTGCAATCTCGCAGGCGGTTCTGCGCGAGATGATTTCCAAATGCAGTTACGCAATGGCAACGAACGACCAACGCGTGGTTCTGAACGGCTGCTATTTCAAGGTCACGACCGACAACCTGCTTGCGGTGGCGTGCGACAGTTTCAAACTGGCGAAATGCTCGGTCGAGGTCCCGATTGAAAACAAAAACGCGAACGGCTCGAAACTGAACCACGCGTTCATTCTGCCGACGAAGTCGGTCGGGGAACTGTACCGTATGCTGAAAGATGACGAGAACGCGACGGTGCGGGTCACCAAGACGTTGCGGAACATCGTGTTCCACTTTGACGACCTGATTTTCTTCTCGCGTCTGATTGACGGTCTGTACATTGATTTCGACCGCATCATTGTGACGAATCATAAGATTACGGTCAAGGTTGACCGCGACCGTCTGATTGCGGCTCTGGACCGCGCGGCGCTTGTAACCGAGGAAAAGGTGGTTGGCAGTGTGCGCGCGCATGTGCGTCTGGAGTTGGTTGGCGACCTTTTGAAGATTTCGGCGCAGTCGACGTTGGGAGAAACGTACGACGAGGTTTCTGTGGAGCATGAGGGTCCGGATCTTGTGATTGCGTTCAACAACCGTTTCCTGATTGACAGTCTGAAATCCTGCTCCGCCGACATTGTGAAAATTTCTCTCTCCTCCGCTCTGACCTCCATCAACATTGAGCCTGCCGAGGACGAGAAAATTCACGAACTGTTTATGCTGCTGCCGGTGCGGATGAAAGAGTAAGGAGTGGGGGAGGAAGACCTTGGAGGCGCAGGGAGACCTTGGAGGCGAAGGAAGACCTTGGAGGCGCAGGGAGACCCCTTGAAAGGGGCTCTCCCTACCCTCCAAACCTCCCTGACCCTCCCCTAACTTTCCTCCCCACGGCAACCGCACAAACAGCGCTGTCTGTTTGTATTGCGGGGCTTGATGTGGTACGCTCTATTGGGAAAGATTGGGTTGCCGTGGCGAGGAAAGTTATTTTCGGTTTTGGGAGGTATGTCTCCCGGAGTGCGGCTATCGCACTCGTTTGGTTGGTGGTAATTTGATTGGATTGGAGGGGGAAAATGGAAAAACAGAATCCGCACTGTGTAAAACCAAGTGAAAAAACCCCCTTGTTGAAAGTTCTTGAAATTCTTAAAAACTTCTTGGGGGAAGTTTTTAAGCAGGGTTCGGGGCAGCGCCCCGAGGTCTTCCCCACTTTTATCCGGTGGCGGAGCGAGCGGCGGCAAGCCGCCGCGATTCCAATCCCGCTGGACGGGATTGGACGCGGGACGACCGGAGTGGGTAGAGCAAAATCGGCTACACGGACTCCGCACTGTGTAAAGCCAATCGCACCAACCCCCTTGAGTGAAGTTCTTGAAAGTCCTGAAAACTTCTTTCAAGAAGTTTTCAGGTGGGGTTCGGGGCAGCGCCCCGAGGTCTTGCCCGAGGTCTTATATGCTTTGTAACTCCATAAGCCTTGAAAACTTCCGGAACATCGCGAGGGCGGAAGTGGCGTTTGACGAGGGCGTGAACGTCCTGTGCGGGGAGAACGCGCAGGGGAAAACGAATCTGCTGGAAGCGATTGCGTATGCGGCGCTTGGGCGGTCGTTCCGAGCGATGCGGGACGAGGAAATGATACGGTTCGGCGCGGACATGGCGGAGGTATCGGTCGACTTCACGGACTCGGTGAGACGGCAGAACATCACGGTCCGTCTCGGAAGAGGGAAGCGGCGCAGGATTGAGCAGAATCGGGTCAAGGTTGAGCGGGTGTCGGACATTGTCGGACAACTCCGCACGGTGCTGTTCTGCCCTGAGCATTTGTCGCTGATTAAGGACGGGCCTGCGGAAAGGCGCAACTTTCTGGACGTCGCGCTGTCGCAACTGTATCCGATGTACCTGCGGTCCCTGCAAAGGTACAACCAGATTCTCAAACAGCGGAATCAGTTGATTCGGAATTACGAGGACGACCCGCAGACGTTTCGCGACACGATCGAGTTCTGGTCGGTCCAACTGGCGCACGAAGCGGCGGTTCTGGCAGGGTACAGGCAGAAGTATCTGACGGCGGTCGACGCGTGCGTGCGGGAGTGCTTCGGGGAAATGACGGGCGGCGGTGAAGTCCCGCAGGTGGAATACGACGGGTCGAGCGGACAGGCTCCCGAGGAGTACGGGGACAGCGCGGCGACCGAGGCGAAATACAGGGAACTGCTCCTGACGCGGCACGAGCGCGAAATCGGCGCGGGGACCACGCTCTGGGGCATTCATAAAGACGACGTCAAGATACGGCTCAACGGCAAGGAAGCGCGCCTGTACGCGTCGCAGGGGCAACAGCGGTCGTTGGCGTTGGCATTCAAACTCTCCGAGGGGGAGGTTTGCCGGCAGGTATGCGGCGAAGTACCCGTGCTGTTGTTGGATGACGTCTTTTCGGAACTGGATTGCAACCGGCGGGCGTATCTGCGGGAAAAGATTGTGGGGCGGCAGGTCATCATTACCTCCTGCGAGCCGGACGCGGCGGTCGGCGGCAGAGTGATAGCGGTGGAAAACGGGACGTTCCGCGAGGTGGGAACATGATGTATTTACACATTGGGAACAATCAGAACGTTCGGACGTCGGACGTCATCGGTATTTTCGACGCGGACAGCGCAACGGTGTCTGCGGTGACGAAAAAGTTTCTTTCCGCGGCGGAGGCGGCTAAATCGGTCCGTTTCGCGTCGATGGAACTGCCGAAGTCGTTTGTGCTGTATCGCGACAGGCGCTCGCGCAAGATTCGGATTTGTTTTTCTCAGTTATCCACCGCTTCTTTGGCGGGGAGAGTTGAGAGGGGGTAAGGGAAAGACCTTGGAGGGAGAGGAAGACCTTGGAGGGAGAGGAAGACCTTGGAGGCGCAGGGACCCCTCTTGAAATAGGGGTCCCTACCCTCCAAACCTCCCTGACCCTCCGAGAACTTCCCTGCACGGCA
>CAZVYZ010000103.1:0-3623 GCA_964630695.1 uncultured Ruminococcus sp. | reverse complement strand
TTTGGACGGCGGCAACTTGTTGCCTCGCCTCTCTCCGCTACCGGATAGAAATGGTTCAAGTTAGTTGTTGAACAGGGCGGAACGACACGCGGGTCGTTCCCTACGGATTACGACCCTAAGGAGTGCGTAACCCGTCAATAACGAAACGTTGTAGGGAACGACCCATGTGTCGTTCCGCTTAGGGTGATTCAAAATCATATTTGCCATGTTCGCACTGCGCAAAGAAGGCTTCCCCTCGGGGGGAAGCTGTCGCGTTTAGCGACTGATGAGGGGGGATAAATCTGCTCTTTCAATAAAACTATTTCTTATTATAGCATATTTCCCTCCAAAAAGCAAGACCCGTCAGGGAAAAAGTCCTGACGGGTCCGAAATATGGATTCTTTGCGTCACGCTATGCGTAAAACCGTTCGTCACACCGCACCAAAAGGCAACCGAAATCGCCTTGATATGCGAAAAACTGCGTCGTTTTCGGGCGGTTATCGGGTATTCCGTCGGATTATCGGGAACGGTTTTCCTTGACCGCGCGGACAGGCTGTGCTATCATAGAATTGGAAACTATTTCCAATCGGAGGTACGGAACGATGAAAAGTCCGAGTCAACTGTTAATGGTCGCGCTTGCGGTGGTATTTGCCGTGGCGCTTTGTCTGACAATCGCGCTGATTTGCCTGGGCGCATCTCAAAAGGAAGACCCGCCCGACACAACGCCGCCGGACCAAACGCGCTACTACATCCCCGGGACCACGACCACCTATCTCGCCCCGCCGACCGAGGAAATTACAACCGAAGCGGAAACCGACTCCTCCTGCGGGATGGTCTTTCGCTCGTCGGGCAACGGCATCTGTGTTCTGGAGAGTGTGGGAAGTTGTCGGGACGCGTTTGCGGTGATTCCCGACCGCGCCCCGAACGGTGACCGCGTGGTCGGCATTTCCGCGCGCGCGTTTTACGGTTGCCAGACGGTTGCGGCGATTCAGATACCCGCAAGCGTTACGACAATCGGAGACCTCGCCTTTGCGGACTGCCCCAATCTGGTCTACATTTCGGTCAGCGAGAGCAATCCCCGTTTCTGCGACGCGGAGGGCATTCTCTACACCTCGGACGGATGTGAGTTGATTCTCTATCCGGCGCGGCACGCGGGTGCCGTTGCGCTGATTCCCGCGACGGTGCGCGAGATTGCGGACATGGCGTTCTACAACTGCGCCTATCTGGAAGAGATTCGCTTCAACGGCTCCCCCGCACAATGGGATACCATCCGCATCGGAACGAAAAATTACAGTCTGACCGCCGCCTCGGTGGTGTTCTACGCCGCCTCCTAATCAGGAAACGGTAATCCGGATATGCCCCGTATCGGTCCTGATTTCGCATTTTCCTCCGGTTGTCGTTTTGGGAACGTCAACGTGTCCTGTGTCGCTCTCGGCAACAAAAACTTTTTCCGTCAGGAAATTCCCCTCCACGTTGCCTGTACTCGTTTTGGTGTGGATTTCGGAAGCGTCGCAATCACGGAACGAAACATCCCCCGTACTTCTTTCAATCGTGAACCGTTCCTCGGCAATCACGCGGTCGAGCGAAATATCGCCGGTACTGCCGCTTGATACCACGTTTTTGCACGTCAGATTCGTCAGTCGGGTCTTCCCTACGGACACGCCGACCCGAACGTTTCCACCGCACGTCACATCCGAAACAGCCACACTGCCGGTGGAAACCGAAAGGTCAAGAGAAGCGACCGAGGCATTTTCCACCCGAATGTCGCCTGTGCTTGACGTAATTCGGACGTCTCCCGTGACGGAAGCGTTGCACGTCACGCTACCCGTGCTGACCGAGATGTCAATCCGCTCAAAGCCGAAATCGTGCGGTATCTCAACGTCACCTGTCTTTTCTTCAATCACGAGCACGGCATATTCCGCCTTTGGCAGGTAGACCGTAATCCTGTCGTTTTCAAACGCAACACCGATATATCGGTCCCGCTCGTCGATTGCGCGGACGGTCAACGTACCGTCGGCGGCAGACACGGAATACGTCACGCTTTCCCTTTCGTAGCAAACCACTCTGCATTTCCCGTCCTCGGCGGGCGAAAACACAATATCCGCAGTGTCGGCTTCGATTTTGATGTCGCGGAATGCTTCGCTCGGTTCATAGGTTTTGGTTTCAAACTTTTCCGTACTCAGTTTTTTGAAATTCCACCCCGCAAGGCACATCGCCAACGTAAAAATCACCGCTCCGAGCAGCACAAGCGCCCCTGCCGCAATGAGCCATTTTTTTGCCGTCTTTCCCATTACCGATTCTCCTTTCCGATAAAGCACTTTTTCATGCCGAATACCGTTTTCTTGGTAAGCAGAACGATTCTTTTCGTTGCCGCACAGCATCCGAAGAACAAAAAGATTGCAAGTCCCGCGCAGAAAATTCCCGCTCCTGCCGTTGCAAGTCCCGTAAGACCGTGACCGCAGAAAGCAAAGAACAGTCCGATTGCCACGCCGCCGACCGCGCAGGCGATGAGTGACGCAAAGACTACCCAAACGCACGCAATCAGAATCCACGGAACGAGGTAAAGCACGAATCCCGTAACGAGAATGGCAGCCAACAAAGGAAGCCATACGGGAGAGCCGAGTACCAACAACACGATTTCCCACGCCAGAAGCCGTCTTTTCGGTCTTACGCGTTCCTTTGCAATTTTGGCAAGCGGAATCTCCGCTATCACCTGCGCCGCGATTTCATCCACGGACCCGATGTCCGAAACGGCTTGCGCCTCGGTTCGTCCCTCCTCGGTCCGGTCGTCAATCGACTCGCCGTAAAAGGCAAGCCGCTCCTCGACTTCCCGCCGCGGCAGCCCAGACAGTTTCTTTCTGAGCGCACATAAGAATTCCTGTTTCGTCATTTCTTTGCATCCTCCCTGATTACGAACTGATAAATCGACATCACCTCGCGCCACTCTTCCTTGAATTCTTCAAGCCGCCGCAATCCCGCTTGGGTGATATGGTAGTATTTCCGAAGTCGTCCTCCATGTTCGGAGGTGCGCACCGTCAGCATTTTCGCAAGTTCCAACCGTTTCAGAATCGTGTAGAGTGTCGATTCCGACAACTCCAGATACGGCTTCATATCCTTGATGATTTGGTAGCCGTAGGAGTCCTCATTTTTGATTGCGGCTAACACGCACACATCGAGTAATCCCCGTTTCAATTGAATATCCATCCTATACTCCTCCTTGCGTAATACATCATATCACGAAGTATTGTTTTTGTCAAGCATTTTTGCGAAAAAAGTTTGAAAAATTGAAAAAAACGTCCCGAGTCTCCGCTCGGGACGTTTTTTTATCTAATTTGACGGCGGGTATTCCTATTTTCCGGATTTACTGCAGGAAGAAATATATCCCCCCTCATCAGTCGCTAACGCGACAGCTTCCCCCCAAGGGGAAGCCTTCTTTATGTTGTACGAATATAGCAAATATAACTTCATGTGGTAAATAAAAAATCACTTCAATTTTGCCTATATCCTTGTTGTGTAGTGCAAAAGGCTCCATCCGGGAGGCTTTTTGTAACCGATTTTCAGAAATGATTACGCGATTTTTTCTGTGGGACGCTTAAGGCAATACCGCGCAATTCCGATGGTGAAATCGCGAAGCCGGATTTTTC
>CAZVYZ010000102.1:0-3726 GCA_964630695.1 uncultured Ruminococcus sp. | reverse complement strand
GTCCCTCTCCCTCCAAGGTCTTCCCTCTCTCCCTCCAAGGTCTTCCCTCTCTCCCTCCAAGGTCTTTCCTTTCCCCTCCCAAAAAGCCTACCCCCTGCTGTGGCGAATCAGGGACCAAAGGATAATCGCCGCCTGAAGCGGGACACCGATGAAGAATATCATCCATACGTTGTAGGAGTGGTAAATCAAAAGTTGGAGATAGATTGCCGCAAGGAGCGTCCAGCAGCAAACAGAACGGAAAACGATGACGCAAACCGCGAAATTCCACTTCTGGCTGAACAGCGCCAATACCAACATCGAAAGCGGGACCGCCCAGACAAACGCCATCCAGACACCGTGCGAATAAATTGCCGTTGAGAAAAAGACCGCCGTCGCCGCAAGCCAGACCGCACACGCCGCAAATAATTCCACACCAATGCGGTATAACTTCTCGCTCTTCGGAAAATCAAATTTCTTTTTCTGCTTTCCCGCGTCCTTGGTCACAAAATAATCAACCGAAACGCCGAACAATTCCGCCAAACGGGTCAGCACTTTCAGGTCGGGCAACGCTTCGCCGCGTTCCCATTTGGAAACCGATTTGTCGGAATAGTTGAGTTTTTCCGCCAGTTCCGCCTGCGTCAGCCGCGCGTTTTTGCGCAACTCCGTCAGGTTGTACGCCACAATTTCTTCAAGCGTATCCAAACCTTACCGCCCCCCTTTTGCTTTTTTGTCCTTGCCCTCGTCCTTTTTCCGCCGTGGCAACTTCTTTTTCAGTTGCGCCATGGATTCGCGCAGAATTTCCGGCGCCAACAGATTCTCCCGCAACGTGAATACAAAATGCTTGAACTTCCGCCGGTCGTACAGCCCCGCAATGTTCTTTTGCAACGCCTGAAGCCGGACCGTCAGGTGGTTCTCCGCCGCAAACTTACGGACCTTGGAAAGGATGCGGAACGAATAGAACAAATCGATAATCAGAATCCCGAAAAAGGCGCCGAGGAAGAACGACATTACCAGATTATCAAAGAACCAGTTGACAATGTGGTGAAAAATGGGGTGAATCACATAGCAGTAAAACGCACCGAGCAAGGTCCAGTACAGCGAAAACTCGGGGCAGATGATTCCCTCTACGTTTCCCCATTTCTGGCTGTAATCCCAGAGTTTGACGTGCATCCCCACAATGAAAATTTTCCCCGCAATGTATTCGATGACCGTCATCGCCACGCCGATGAGCAGAACGCGCACAAAAATGCGCGGAACGGGCGGAACCGACGAAAAATCGATTGACGCAAGCCCGTACAGCCCCCATAACCCAAACCCATACAGCGGCAGGCAGGGTCCCACCAGAAATCCCGGGTTCATCCACTTTTTCGCCGAGAAAATCCGACGGTAAAACAACTCCAGAATCCACCCGAGCGTTCCGCCCAGATAAAACAGCAAAACCAACGTCAAAAACGTCCTGATAACACACACGTCCTTTCTTCGCCCCCGCGTTCGGCGGCGGTATGGGATAGTTCGCTTCTATTATACCCCAAAAAACCGAATTTGTCAAGTATTTCCCGATTCCGGCAGGAAAACCGTAAACTGCGAGGTCCCCGGCTCAACCGAAACTGTGCCGTCATGAACCGTTACAATGGTTTTGACCAACGCAAGTCCCAACCCGTTTCCCTCGGATTCGTGCGAAGCGTCGCTCTGGTAGAACTTCCCGAAAATGCGCTCCGCCTCGCCTGCGGGAATCCCCGGTCCCTCATCGGAGATTGTGAACACCACGCCTGCTTCGTTGCGCCGCAGGCGCATCCGGATGACCCCGCCGCGCGGGCTGAATTTGATGGCATTGTCCAACAGATTCGACCACACATGGTAGAGCAGCATTTCATGCCCCAACCACAGCACCTCCGCGAGGTCCACATCAAAGTCGATGTCTTTTGCGCCCCATTTGTTCTCCGTGGCGACAATTGCCTGCCGAATCTGCTCGTCAAGCCGATAGCGGTTTTTCGTCAGTTTCGCCGACCGGTTGTTGATTTTGGAGAGGAGCAGGATGTTCCCCACCAACGCCGAAAGCCTCCCTGTATTGTAAAGGATTTTTTCGACGTACGCCTCGCGCTCGGCGTCGGATAATGTATGGTCCTGCAACAGTTGTGTATACCCCTCGATTGCGCCAAGGGGCGTTTTGAATTCATGCGACACACCCGAGATGAAGTCGGTCTGGAGCGTTTCAATTGCCGACAACTCGCGCACCATGGCGTTAAAATCGGCATAGATACTGCGAATGTCCCGCAGTTTGCTGTCGGTTTCCACCTTGACCTTAAAATTCCCGCCCGCGACCTCGCGCATGGCTTCCTTGAGTCGCGCCACGGGGTCAAAAAACTTCTTCGTCATCCAAATGCTGATTCCGCCGCCGATGACAATGCTGATTGCGATTGCCCAGACGAAAATCGGAACATTGACCGTAACGCCCAACAGTTTTTCAATCATCAGGCTCAGGAGGTAGGCAAGCAGTGCCACCGCCACGAATTCAAGCAGGCAGACCAGAAAGAAGCGGACCTGCAAGTCCAGCCGCGGCGCGATTTTCCTGCCTTGCTGTTCGTTCTTTTTCATGTTCTGACCACCTTATAGCCCACCCCGCGGATGGTTTCGATGCGAAAATCGGGGTTATTGCGGAAGCGTTCGCGCAGGCGTCCGATATGGACGTCGACCGTATGGGTGTCGGTTTCGGAATCGAAACCCCAGATGTCGTCCATGAACTGTTGGCGCGTGAAAATGCGCCCCGGGAATGACACCATTTTATACAGAATCATGAATTCCTTTTGCGGCAGGACCATGCTCTCGCCGCCGCAGGTGACGGTGAGGGAGTCGCATTCCAACACGGTCGTGCCAATGGTTTGCTTCCGCTCGCTAATCATCTGCGCCCGCCGCAGGAGCGCCGACACGCGCAGGACCATTTCGTTGACATTGACGGGCTTGACCATATAGTCGTCGCTCCCCGAGAGGAAGCCCTGCCGCATATCGTCGAACGCGTCCTTTGCGGTAATCATCATAATCGGCGTGTTCATGCCCGCGTCGCGGATGGACCGCACCAGTTCGTACCCGTCCATTTTCGGCATCATGATGTCCGAAATGATGAGGTCGTAAAAACTATTCTCCATTGCCGCCAGTGCTTCCTCGCCGTTCGATACGCCGACTACGGTATACCCGTTTCTCGACAGGACGTGCGCAAACAGTTGTCTCAGTTCGCGGTCGTCCTCTGCAATCAGTATTCTGAACATGCTTGCCTCCTTTCTAAGACCTCGGGGCACCGCCCCGAACCCTGCTTAGGAAACTTCTTAAAAGAAGTTTCCTAAGAACTTTCAAGAACTTTAATCAAGGGGGATTTTCCCCTTATGTGGTGCCGATTTTGTGTAGCCGTATATGCTCTACGAATTCCGGCTGCTCCTGCTACCGGATAGAAAGAGTTCAGGTTAGTTGATGAACGGGGCGGAACGACACGCAGGTCGTTTCGCTCCGGTTGAAAGATACATTCCTATGGAGACGGAAATATATCCCCCCTCATCAGTCGCTAACGCGCCAGCTTCCCCCCAAGGGGAAGCCTTTTTACGCTGTGCAAACATAGCAAACACAAATTCATGCGGTAAATAGAGTCACTTCAAAATCTTGCTCATTTACCCTATTGTGTAGTACGAAAGAAATTTCGCATGAAGGCTTCCCCTCGGGGGGAAGCTGGCGCGTTAGCGACTGATGAGGGGGATAAAT
>CAZVYZ010000101.1:0-3881 GCA_964630695.1 uncultured Ruminococcus sp. | reverse complement strand
GACCCCCTCCGAAAGGGGGTCGCCCTCTCCCCAAGGTCTTTCTTCCCGTCCGACCTCGGTTCGCATCTTACGCCATCGCGTTGATTTTCTTGGTGAACTGGCTCTTCTTGTGAGCCGCGGCGTTCTTATGGATGATTCCGTAAGCCGCTGCCTGATCGATTTTCTTCACCGCTGCTTTGTACGCAACCTGAGCCGCTTCCTTGTCGCCGGAAGCCACAGCCGCGTCAAACTTCTTAATCTCGGTTTTCAGAGCGGTCGCGTGCATTTTGTTCTGCAGGGTCTTGACCTTGATGATTTTGACTCTTTTCTTTGCGGATTTGATATTCGGCATCAGTCTTTACCTCCCTCTGTATTTTCCGCAGTGCGGAATGGAATGGTATGCCTGAAAACGGCGCCTGAGAGGGTGCGCTCGGTTTTCATCCATATACCCTGATATTGTACCATACTTTTTCCCGAATTGCAAGGGCTTTTTCAAAAAAAATCCTGCTTTTTTTCGTTTTTCGGCGATTTTTTCTTTGTGAAATATGCCAAGGAGGGAGGAAGACTGTCCATGGAATGGAAGTTTCTTCCATAACCGAAACCGAAAATATCCTCCCGTCCGTCCTTTTTTGCGCCTAATAAATGAAAGAAGAAAATTTTTTCGGGGAAATTCGTCCGAAAGACTTGACAAATCGAAAAAAAGATGGTAAAATAGTAAACTGCATTATAATCGCCTGTAGTATGCGCCCGCGCGATTTTGCCGACAAAAATCGGCATGGCAAATTGCACAAAAGCGGTGCTCCCGAATCGGATGTTTTCGGCGCGGGCGGTCTGCGGTCCGGCATCTGTCGGTCGGTCCGCACTTTTCTTCGGGGATTCCCCAATTATCTGAATGGAGTGATGGAATCAATGATCGAATTAAAAGAGCAGAGGCTTGGTCAGAACGTCAGAAAGAGTTTTGCCAGATCCAGCTTCGACTATCCGCTTCCGAATCTGGTCGAAATTCAGACCAAATCCTATAAGTGGTTCCTCGATGAGGGTCTGCGCGAGGTATTGCAGGACGTTTCGCCAATCACCGACTATTCCGGCAACCTCGTAATCGAATTCATTGACTACTCTCTTGACACCGACAAACCGAAGTATCCGGTTGAGGAGTGCAAGGAAAGAGACGTCAACTTTGCCGCGCCGTTGCGGGTCACGGTCCGCCTGACCAACAAGACGACGGGCGAGGTCAAGGAAGCCGAAATTTTCATGGGCGATTTCCCGCTGATGACCGAAACGGGTACGTTCGTCATCAACGGCGCGGAACGCGTCATTGTTTCCCAGATTATCCGTTCCCCGGGGATGTACTACTCCTCGGAAATCGATAAGGCGGGGAAAAAGACCTACGCGACCACGGTCATTCCGTACAGAGGCGCGTGGTTGGAGTACGAAGTCGACGCGAACGGCGTGATGGCGGTCCGCATTGACAAGACCCGGAAAGTTCCGCTGACCATGTTCCTGCGTGCGCTGACCTTTGAGAGCGGCGAGACTTTGGAAACGCGGGAGCAGATTTACGAAAAGTTCGGCGAAGACGACAGACTGACGCTGACTTTTGAACGCGACGAAAGTGAAGAACTGGCAGCGGCGAACCGCTCTGCCGTTTGCGTGGAAGCCATCAAGGAAATCTACAAGAAGTTGCGCCCGGGCGAGCCTCCGATTGAGGAAGCGGCAAAGACCCTGCTGCACAACTATTTCTTCGACCCCAAGCGCTACGACATTGCCGCCGTGGGTCGGTATAAGTACAACAAAAAGATGGCGGTTCACAGCCGTATCGCAAACCGCCGCGCGGGGGAGACGGTCGTCAGCCCCCTGACCGGCGAGGTGCTTGCGAACGAGGGTGACGTCATCAACCGCGACCTTGCATTTGCCATCGAGCGCGCGGGCGTGAACGAGATTACGGTCCTGCTTGACAACGGCGATAAGGTCAAAGTCATCGGCAACAACACGTTGGAGCCGGAGTACGTCCTCGGCTACGACCTGACCGACTGCGGCGTGCGGGAAAAGGCAAGCATTCCGGTCCTGTGCGAGTTGAAAGAACAGTTCGGCGAGGACGTTGAGGGGCTGAAAGAGGAGGCGCGCCGCAGAATTGCGGACCTCTGCCCGAAGCACCTGACCTGCGCGGACATCTTTGCCTCCATCAGTTACCTGATTGACCTGATGCACGACGTGGGGACCGTGGACGACATCGACCACCTCGGAAACCGCCGCATCCGTTCGGTCGGCGAGCAACTTCAGAATCAACTCCGGATTGGTTTTAGCCGTATGGACAAGATTATCAAGGAGCGGATGACCACGCAGGACAACGAGAAACTGACCGTGCAGGCGCTCATCAACATCCGTCCCGTGACCACCGCGATTCGCGAGTTCTTCGGCTCCAGCCAGTTGTCGCAGTTCATGGACCAGAACAACCCGCTCGCGGAACTTTCCCACAAGCGGCGTCTGTCCGCACTCGGTCCCGGCGGTCTGTCCCGTGACCGCGCGTCGTTCGACGTCCGTGACGTCCACTACACGCAGTACGGACGAATCTGCCCGATCGAATCTCCCGAAGGTCCGAACATCGGTCTGATTTCCTACCTGACCACCTATGCGAAGATTTCGGATTACGGCTTTATCGAAGCCCCCTACCGCAAGGTGGAGCATATCACGAATCCGGACGGAACCGTTTCCCACCATGTGACCGACGAGGTGGTGTATATGACCGCGGATACCGAGGACCACTACATTGTGGCGCAGGCGAACGAACCGCTCGATGACAACAACTGTTTCGTCAACCCGAAAGTCACGGGACGTGAGAAAACCGAGTTCGTTGAAGTCGACCCCGCAATGGTTGACTACATGGACGTTGCGCCGAAGATGCTCGTTTCGGTTGCTTCGGCAATGATTCCGTTCCTTGAAAACGACGATAACACGCGTGCGCTGATGGGCTCCAACATGCAGAAGCAGGCGGTCCCGCTGATGGTGAGCGATTCGCCGATTGTCGGAACCGGTATGGAGTACAAAGCGGCGCTCGATTCGGGCGTTGTGGTAACGGCACAGCGTGCAGGTACCGTTGAGCGGGTGCAGGCGGACGAAATCCGCGTGGTGACCGACAGCGGCATGAAAGACGTTTACCCGCTGATTAAGTTCAAGCGGACCAACCAGGGAACCTGCTACAATCAGCGCCCGATTGTCAAAAAAGGCGAGCGGGTCGAAGAAGGACAGGTCATCGCAGACGGTCCCGCAACCTACCACGGTGAAGTGTCTTTGGGCAAAAACGCGCTCATCGGCTTTATGACGTGGGAGGGCTACAACTACGAGGACGCGGTCCTGCTGAACGAAAAACTGGTGCGCGACGACGTGTATACGTCGCTCCACATTGAGGAATATACGCACGAGGCAAGAGATACCAAACTCGGACCGGAAGAAATCACGCGCGAAATCCCCAACGTCGGCGAGGACGCGCTGAAAGACCTCAATGCCGAGGGTATCGTCAAGAGAGGCACCGAGGTGCGTTCGGGCGATATTCTGGTCGGTAAGATCACGCCGAAAGGCGAGACCGAACTGACGGCGGAGGAGCGGTTGCTCCGCGCCATCTTCGGCGAGAAGTCGAGAGAAGTCAGAGATACTTCGCTCCGACTTGCGCACGGGGAATCCGGTATCGTGGTGGACGTCAGAGTCTTTTCGCACGACGCGGGCGACGAACTTCCCGCGGGCGTGAACAAAGTCGTAAAGGTTTATATCGCACAGAAGCGGAAAATCTCCGTGGGAGACAAGATGGCGGGCCGTCACGGCAACAAGGGTGTCGTGTCGCGGATTCTGCCGCCCGAGGATATGCCGTTTTTGCCGGACGGAACCCCGCTTGACATCGTACTGAACCCGCT
>CAZVYZ010000100.1:0-3940 GCA_964630695.1 uncultured Ruminococcus sp. | reverse complement strand
CCTTGACCTATCGGGTATGAACCGATTGCTCTAGCCAACTGAGCTACTCCGCCTTATTTGCTGAACGCTTGACTATTATACCACACCTCGGGCGCTTTGTCAAGTATTTTTTCAAAATTTTATCTCCCGTTCTGCTTTTTTTCGCAAAAAGCCGTTTTGACCGCGCAAGCAGCCCGACAAATCCCCCGCTTTTGCCGATTTCGTTGCGGTTATCCGCCACAGCCGCCCCCGCTTCCCGAAACCGACGCCCGCATTTGTCTGTTTCTATTGACATTTTCCGGTTCCCGTGTTATAATAAATACCAATCATATCAATAAAGTCAAGAAAGAATCCCCGAAATGTTTGAAAAATGCTCGAAAACAGATTTGTCCGATTGGCGCTTTCCATTGTATCCCTGATTGTTCTCGCAATCATCATGGGGATATTCGACACCTCGGTTGCAACCTTTACCGTACTGTTGGTCCATCTGATTGCGATTGTCCATCAGGTCTGTATGGACATCCTGAACGTTCGGAAATTCAACGGCACGGCTTACGAAAAAATCCGCAAAACCATCTCCTATGCCGTGTCGGGGCTGTTCGTCCTGCTCTCTCTCATCTTCACGTTCGACCAAAAAAACGCGACGTTCGGCTTGGTCCTGTTCAGCAACGCGGCATTCCCCTCCTGTGTGCTGACCATGTGTATGTGCATCATCAGCGACCGCGAGGACGCAGACAGAAAATGGCTGCCGCTGATTCCCGTCGCGAGTTATGCGGGCGGGCTTCTCATCGGTCTGCTCGGCGCCGCTCTGTGCGTTGCCGTCGGGTCTTTCATGCGCTTCATCATGATTCCGGTCGTCCTGATTGGGGCATCCGTCGGAATGTATTTTCTCCTGAAGAAGAGTTCTCTGTTTGAAAAGAAGCATCTTGACCCGCGCTCCTATCACGCATTGCCCTCCACGCCGCCAAAGCCAAATCAGCAGCCGCGCGCGCAGCACGGTCCGGAATCTCGTCAATCGGTATGGGATTGAGGACGACGTTGACGTCAGCGTCGATATAGAGGAAGATTAACGTCCCATAGAAAGGAGTCTTGCGCATGGGATTTTTCAAAAATCTGTTTTCCGCCCGCCGCACGATCACGCGCGCGATGGAGGCACAGGAGGCACGTCTCTCCGCGCTTGCCGCCCTGCCGCCCGACGAACTTGCCGCACAGGATGACGCCACGCTCTGCGAGGTTCTGTCCTTTCGCAACGACAAAGCCGTCACCGCGCGTTTCGGTCCGCCGCACAAGCGGAAACTGTCCCTTGCCGACTGCTACGGCAGTCTCCCCGAAGTTTCGCGAACCTACGCTCTGGTCGACCTTTTCGCCCTTTCCATGGAAACCGACGGGCTTTGCGGCGTTCTGACCTCCGACCTGCGTCCCTATGCGTGGGAGTTGCCCGCGCTTCTCCGCACCGTCGGTGCAATCCCGCATGCCGACCTGCTCGATGCGTTTTACGCCGACAACGGTATTGACCCCCGCGAGACGTCCTCATTCGTTCTTCGCAACGATTTGGAACACGACTACGCAGCCCAGGAAGCGCGCTTCCCCTACCCCGACTTCAACCGCACCTATGCCGCGCTTCCCCCGCTCTTTCGCCTCCTCGCCTCCTACGCCCGCTCTCGGGTGTTGGGGGTGGAGGGGTAAGATCTCGGGGCGTTGCCCCAAACCCTACTTAGGAAACTTCTTAAAAGAAGTTTCCTAAGTAGCTTCAAGAATTTCACCACAGGGCGGGATTCCCTACGGAACCCCGCCCTGTGGTGAAAGTTTTTGGAAATTTTTAAGAGACTTTTTTCAAAAAGTCTCTTAAATGGGGTTTGGGGCAACGCCCCGAGGTCTTATTCCCCACACTTCAACACCCACCGCAAAGAGGAGGCAGAGCGTCACGGGGAGGGAGGCTTCCAAGCCGTATTGGGCGCCGGACCACAGGGG
Source organism: uncultured Ruminococcus sp. (assembly GCA_964630695.1). Lineage (GTDB taxonomy): Bacteria > Bacillota > Clostridia > Oscillospirales > CAG-272 > UMGS1865. The sequence continues at coordinate 1,990 of CAZVYZ010000100.1, read as the reverse complement.
CTTGTCGGGAGAGAGGACGGTCAAAAGCGGAGAGGGACCGGCGGAAAGACCGCTGACGCGAATGCCGAACAGATTTCCCTGCGCGAAGTTCCAGAGCGAGTGGACCGCGCAAGCGCCCCACAGATTCCCGCGCCGCAGAACCAACAGCGACATGAAAACGCCGAACAGAAACGTGTTGCACAGCGCCAAAGGAGAGACGTTCGGATTGAACAGATGCAGAAGCGCAAATGCCGCGGAATTCGCCACAACCGCGACCCATGGGCGCTGTCCGCGCAAAAGCGCCCCCATCAGGCAACCCCTGCACAGGATTTCTTCGCTCGCGCCCTGCAAGAGAAACCCGACGAGGAACAACAGCCACTGCCCCGTCGCAAGGCTCGGTGCCGTCTCCACGCGAAGCGCACCGATTGCCGCGCAAAGTCCGACCGCCGCCGCGAACAGCCCGACCCCGAGCGGGGCGAACGCGGCATACTCCCACGCGCGGCGCAAGGGTCCGACCACCTGTTGCGGGGACCGTCCCCGCGCGTAGCGGCAGAACAGCAGAATCAAAACGGTTGCGGGCAGCGTTGCGAACAGCCCTGCCAACGTCCGCGCCGCATCGGTCCACACTGCCGCCGCAATGCCGACGATAGCCGCCTCGGTCAGTTGCACTGCCAGAAACAGTGTAAAAAAGAGCAACGACTCCCACAAAAGCGACCTACCCCGCCCCGCGTTCCGCAGGGCAAAAAAGTCCTTTCTCGGCATCGGCGCACCTCCTTTTCAATCCGATTCATTTCAGGCATCACCGCGCAATTCCGATAGTGTCTATATTATAGCACATTTTCGGTCCGCCGTCAAGGCTTCAAAAATTCCGAATCCATTTTGAAAAAGGGGTTGACAAGTGCGGAAATGTGTGGTATACTGACACTGTTTTCCAGTGGCTCGAACGCACACACCTCAAATTCAATCAGATGGTTTTCATTGTAGCGGATGAAAATAATCTGATTGCATTTGCCGACAGGTGTACGGGGAGCGCGCCCCCGTATATCTATCGGAAAATACAGTGTGGTTAGGACGGTTCGTTGGAAAACGCTTATTCCGACGGGTCGTCTTTTTGCGTCCCGAGGGACTGGAAACAAATTTCAAAAAAATTCAATTCCAAAGGAGACAAACCATTATGAACACTGCAAACTTCAACCAAGCCGCAATTGAGACCGCTCTCGGCTACCGTTTTCGCAATCCCGCACTGCTCCGTCAGGCATTCACGCGGTCGTCCTACCGCAACGAGCATCCCGCGTGTCTTGACAACGAGGTATCGGAGTTGATTGGTGACAGCGTGCTGTCGCTGACGGTTCTGTCGTGGTTTCGTGAGAGGTACATGAACGTCACGGAAAACGGTCTGCTGACCGATTTTGACGAGGGGCAATTGAGCGCGCTGAAGAACGGTCTGGTCAACAAGCAGCACCTTTCCGAGCGGATGCGGCAACTGAACCTCGGGCAGTATCTGTTGGTCAGTCGCGGAGACTACGGCACGGGAATCTGGCAGGAAAACTCGGTTCTGGAGGACCTGTTTGAAAGCATCATCGGGGCAATTTATGTGGACACGGGGTGCGACTTCAACACCGTTTCCGCAATCGTGCGGCGGATGCTTGACATTTCCCGCATGCCTTTGCCCGAAAAGGAAAACATTCGTCTGAGTTGGAAAAACGAACTTCAGGAGCGGACACAGCGGGCTGACAACAGCCGTCCGCTTTACGAAACGGTATCCGATGAGATTCTGCCCGGCAACGCGCACCGCGTGACGGTTTCCTGCTCGGCATTCGGCATTACGGTCACGGCTACGGGCAAGAACCGCAAGTCTGCCGAGGAATCCGCCGCGCAATCGCTATGTGAGCGGTTGGACAGGTAGGGAAAAACCTTGGAGGGGGAGGGGAAGAAGACCTTGGAGGGGGAGAGCCCCCTCTTGAAAGAGGGACCCTCTCCCCCTCCAAACCTCCCTCACTCCCCGAGAACT
>CAZVYZ010000099.1:0-3997 GCA_964630695.1 uncultured Ruminococcus sp. | reverse complement strand
TCTCCCTCCAAGGTCTTCTTCTCCCTCCAAGGTCTTCTTCTCCCTCCAAGGTCTTCTTCTCCCTCCAAGGTCTTTCTCACATCCCTAACCTCACCCGCAGTATCAGGTAAAGCGCGAGTTGCCAGAGCAGACCGAGAAAGACAACGACGCGGAAATACCAGTGTTTGGTCTTGTGGCGGAAAATCAGCATCCCGAGGAGCGCACCGACCGCACCGCCGAGAAACGCAACACCGAGCAGGACCGACTCCTTGATTCGCCATGCGTGGCACTTCGCTTTCAGTTTGTCAATCCCGTACAGAAAAAATGCCACCAAGCCAATGCCCGCGTAAACACAGAGTAAAATCAATGAAGGCTTCATTTTCGTCCCTCCTTTTGCCCGATAGCGCAATTATACCACATTCCAAACGATTTGTCAAGCAATTTTTGTGCCACCTGTTGACAAATTCAAAAAAAAGTGGTATACTGATAGCAAGCAGAAGAACATTCCATGATACGGAGGCACATCCATGAATCAAATTATTACCATCGGCAGAGAATTCGGAAGCGGCGGACGCGAATTCGGCAAACGGCTCGCAGAGGAGTTGGGCTACGCGTACTATGACCGCGAAATCATGGAGGAAATTTCCAAACGCACACAACTTGCGGAAAGTTATATCCAACACATCGTGGAGGGCGCCCCCGGGGTCTACTACCCCATCACCGTCGGCAAGACCCTGCACGCCGCAGAGCCGGATTATCTCCTGCGGCAGTATACCTCGGTGTACGCCGAGCAGGCAAACACCATCCGCGACATGGCGGAGAAATCCGACTGCGTAATCGTCGGTCGGTGCGCGGACTATATTCTGCGCGAACAGCACCCCCTGCGCCTCTTCATCTACGCCGACATGGCAAGCAAACTGGCGCGGTGCCGCGAGAAGTCCCACGAGGACGACGTGCTCACCGATAAGCAACTCGCACGCAAAATCCGCAAGGTCGACCGCAACCGCTCCCGCTACTACACCTACTACACCGGGCATAAGTGGGGCGACCGCACCAACTACGACCTTATGATTAACACCTCGTCCCTCTCCATCAAGGGCGCAGTGCATTCGCTGGCGGAATTGTTGCGACATGAGGCGGCGGAAAAAGGAAACGCCTGAACGAAAAAGCAACGGACCGTTTGGTCCGTTGCCTTTCTCTCTATTAAACCGCGCAATGCTCGGGGTTTGCCTCGGGATGCAAGCGTCGCATCGACCGCCACCCGAATGCCGTATTCGTCCCGTGCGCCGGTCCCCACACCACGCCGCGCCAGTTCCCGCTCGCAGGTCCGGCAAAGAATTCCGAATGCGTCCGCGTCTATTCCACCGTTGATCAGATAAACCGATTTCATATCAGATACTCCGTTATCGTTTTTCAGATGTAAAATAACGCACACCCTTTTTGAGGGTGTGCGTTATTTTGTTTCCGTCAAACAATTAAGCCTTCTTTGCGTCAGCCTTGATGTCGAGGACCTTTTTGCCATTGTAAAAGCCGCAAACCTTGCAAACGCAATGATTCTTCACGAACGCGTCACAAGCAGGGTTAGAACATTTCGTCATGCCCGGCATAGAGAGTTTGCTGTTGTTGGAGCGTCTCTTGTCTCTGCGTGCTTTCGATACCTTCTTCTTCGGTACTGCCATATCTACACCTCCTCTTGCACGGTTCGTGCATAATTACTTACTCTTTGTTGTTCTCATCCTTGTCAAACAGCGTCCCCAGAATCGCCAAACGCGGGTCCGGCTCCCGTTTCGGACAGCCGCAGTCCCCCAGTTTCAGTGGTTTCCCGCATTTCGGGCAAAGCCCGGGGCAATCCGGCGAGCAAAGGAACCGCATCGGGAACGAAAGCAGGACTTCCTCCCGAACCAGACTGTCGAGGTCGAGCATTCCGTTTTCAATCACGGCGTACTCGTCGACATTCTCTTCCAGTTGCTTTTCGCTGAGCGTACTCTTTGCGGCGACCGTTCTCTCCAACGTAACGGAAAATTCTCCCGTCACAGGTTCCAGACATCTGGCGCACGCCGCGCGGTACCCTACCGTTGCCGTCAGGGTCAGGCGCATATACCCCGCGCTGTCGGTCACCTCGCCCACGACGTGGGTCGGACCGTCCATTTCGGGGAGTGCGTTCTCATCCTGCGGAAGCAGACCGTCAATGGCGATTCTGTCCATTTCGCCGCGCAGCATCGGGCGCATATCCAGAACCATGACCATCCCTCCCATACGGTTGACAATTGGCAGTTGACATAAAATGCGACAATATATATTATACCGTGTTTTTGGGCGTTTGTCAAGAGTTTTTTCGCACTTTTTCCGCTTTTTGCCCACCGAAGTCGCCAAAAAGATTGACAAACGGGTAAAAAACGGGTATAATAAAGGAAAGGACACGAAGAAAGGAGCCGCTATGCGAATCTCGGGCATCGTCTGCGAATGCAATCCGCCCCATGCGGGGCATCTGTATCTGATGGACCGCGCCCGCGCCGAGGGTGCCGATGCGGTGGTTCTTGTGATGAGCGGTTGCTTCACCCAACGCGGCGAAGCGGCAATTCTCGCCCCACGCGTGCGGGCGCAGATGCTCCTCTCGGGCGGCGCTGACGCGGTATTTGAACTTCCCTTTCCCCATTGCGCGGCGCACGGCGAAGCATTCGGTGCGGCAGGCGTCTCCCTGCTTGCACGGCTCGGCATAACCGACCTTTGGTTCGGTTCGGAGTGCGGCGACCTCGACCGTCTGCGTACGGCGGCAGACGTGACCGCCTCCCCCGCCTTCCTCTCCGCCTACAGCGACAAAACGCGCGCGGGACACGGCACCGCGTTTGCCTATGCCGACTGCCTGCGGGAAGTCATGGGACCCGACGCACCGACCTCGCCGAACGACCTGCTCGCGCTCACTTATCTCCGTGCGCTCGGACGCTTCGGCGGCATTTCCCCGCACACCGTCCGCCGCACAGGCGCAGGCTACCACGACCAATCGCTCCCCGCGGGCGGTCCCCCGTCCGCAACCGCTTTGCGCGGGCTTCTTCTGCGGGCGGGTCCCGACGCACTCTCCCCGTACCTCTCCCCCGACCATCTCGCGCTTCTCCGCACGGAATGCGCAAGCGGGCGCGCGCCCGCCGACCTGTCCCGTCTGGATTCGGTTCTGCTCGCCTGCCTGCGCATGACCCCGCCCACTGCGCTTGCCAAGGTCGCGGGTTTGGGCGGCGGCATCGGCGAACGGCTCGCGGAACTTGCCCGCACACGCCCCGACTTGGATTCGGTTCTGCGCGACGCGGAGGTCAACTGTCCCACTTCCCGCCTGCGGCGCGGTCTGCTCTTTGCGCTGACAGGCGTGACTGGGGCGGACCTGCTTGCGGAGCCTGCCTACGCGGTGCTTCTCGCGGCGAATCGCACGGGCTGTCGGTTTCTCGCCGAACGGCGGCGCGCGGGCGCCATCCCAATCGTGACCAAACGGCGGGAGGTCCCCAACACCCCTGCCGCACTCCGTCAACTTGCCTTTGCCGAGGCGGCATTCGGACTTTGGTCCCTTTGTCTCCCCCGCCCCGCCGCTCCGTCCGATTTCCTGCGCGCATCCGCGTACATAGGACGCGCCAAAGGGGGCTTTTAAGGAAAGCCCCCTCTGGACTCCCGCAAACCTTTTCACCCAGACATACAGAGTACGAACATCGTGCCACCGGCGGTTGGTTGGATGTGACATAGCGGAAAAGGCGTATCGTGGGATGTAACCCATTCGTTACGATGTAACCGCAAACCGACGCGGAACGACCCGCGTGTCGTTCCGCCCCATTCAAATGTAGCTTCCCTACCACTTCTATCCGGTAGCGGAGAGAGCGCAAGCGAACAAATCCCGCTTGACGGGATTTGGCTCGGAGCAGCCGGAATTCGTAGCGCATAAACGGCTACAGAAAAATCCACACCACAAAAAACACAGGGGTGAAATCCCCTTGCTTAAAGTTCTTGAAATTCTTAAAAACTTCTTTCAAGAAGTTTT
>CAZVYZ010000098.1:0-4266 GCA_964630695.1 uncultured Ruminococcus sp. | reverse complement strand
CGACTGATGAGGGGGGATAAGTCTGCACCCACAAAACAAGTGTGATAGCCGCACTCTGTAACAACCCCGTACCTCCCCAACGACAAAAACTTCCCCCATGACCCCGCCACCATAAAAAGCGAATCAAATCTTCGCTTCTGTAAATGGCGGGGTCGTGGGGGAAGTTCTCGGAGGGTCAGGGAGGTTTGGAGGGTAGGGACCCCTCTTTCAAGAGGGGTCCCTGCGCCTCCAAGGTCTTTCTCTCCCTCCAAGGTCTTCCTATCCCCCCAAGGTCTTTTCCTTACCCCTCCGAAAAAGAAATCTCCATCCGGCAACGCTCGGTGCGGTTGCCGCGAATTTCGATGAGGTAGTCAAGGAGAAGAAATCCGTCGGAGAGGAGACGGTTATCCACACGGAGCGCCTGAACGCAGACCTCAAAAGAGGAGAGCGGCGTGTTGTAAATGCAGATGTGCCGTTTGCACGCTTCAAAAACGAGCGCCGTGTTCACACTGCCGCCGCGGAGCATTGAAACCAGATTCGGCATGTCAAGCGCAAAGCCGACCTTTGTCGTCGCACCCTCCATGCCCGTCAACTCGCTTTCGTGCCAGACAAGTTCCGCGCGCGTGTCGGTGACCACCAACTTTCCCTCCATGGTCAATTCCATTTCTTCTGCTTCTTCCGCCTCACCGACGTCTCCGCCGACGTCCGGCATCTCTTCCGAACAGTCGAGGCAGTCTTCCGCGCAGTCGTCCGCGTCGTCCGACTCTTCATCGTCGAAGTCGGCAAACGGCGGCGGCATCGGAATTCCGACTCGCCGTGTCCGAATGGTTATCATCCCGAATTGGCGTCGAATCATGCCCGACCGTCCTTTCTGCGGCGGAGAAGTTCCGCGACCCGCATCACCGCAAGTTGGGTTTTGGCGTCGGGAATCCGCCCCGCCATCACCTCGTCCGCCAGAACGGCGAGTGGGATGTCGACCGGCGCGAGAAATTCGTCGTCGTCAAAGTGCGTGTCTCCTTGGGTGAGGTCCTCGGCGAGGTACAGCCCGATGACCTCGTCCAGAATTGCGGGGGAGGTGTAGATGTTGCCGAGGAAAGTCAGTTTTCCGCAGGTGTAACCGGTTTCCTCGCGCAACTCGCGGAGTGCCGCAGCGGCGTGGTCCTCGGTCCGGCTGTCGAGTTTGCCGGCGGGGATTTCAGTCAGGACCTCGGCGTGCGGGTAGCGGTACTGGCGGACGCAGCGGACGTTTCCGTCGCGGTCGAGCGGCAGGATGCAGACCGCACCGATGTGGCGCATGTATTCGCGCTCCGCCTCGCGACCGTCGGGCAGGCGCACGCGGTCGACATAAAGGTGTACGACGCGACCGTCAAAAATCAGGCGCGACGCGATTTTTTCCTCGCGCAGTGCCGAGAGTTCGTTTTGCTCGTTCATGATTTCGGGGTTCCTCCGATTGCTTGTTGCTTTTTATTCCGCTCTTTATTATACCGCTTTTCGGCGTGTTTGTCAAGACCGCGCATACATTTGCGCTTTGCGGGCATTCTATAAAGGCGAAAGGAGTGATTTGGTATGGCAGGAAGTGTAAAAGTGCGCGACGCGTCGGCTCTTTTGTCCGAGGTCTACCGCAACGTGCGCATGGCGGAAGATTCGATTATCAATCTGATGCCGAAAGTGACGGAGGAAAAACTCAAGAATATGCTGACGGTTCAGATTAGCGTTTACTCCGCTTTTTCCTCCCGCGCGGCGAAAGAACTTGCCGAGGCGGGGGTCAAGCCCGAGGAGGAGAACATGATGACCAAAATGGGTGCGAAATGGGGCATCATGATGAACACGCTCAAGGATTCCACGCAGGAGCATCTTGCGCAGATGTTGATTGAGGGGACGACGATGGGGGTCGGTGAACTTCTGCGTGTCATTCGCGACGCGCAGAACAACGGCATCGGCGGCGAACCCCTCCGCCTTGCCAACGACGTTCTCTCCTACGAGGAGCAGGTTGTCGAGGAGATGAAGGGGTATTTGAGGTAGGGGAGGAAGACCTTGGAGGCGCAGGGTCCCCTCTTGAAAGAGGGGGCCCTACCCTCCAAACCTCCCTGACCCTCCGAGAACTTCCCCCCACGACCCCGCCATTTATGAAGCGAAAATTTGGTTCGCTTTGCAGGGTGGCGGGGTCGTGGGGGAAGTTTTTGTCGTTGGGGAGGTACGGGGTTGTTACAGAGTGCGGCTATCGCGCTCGTTTTGTGGGCGGTGGGGTCTATGTAGGGGATACGCGAAACGACACGCGGGGCGTTCCCTACAAAAACGCCTGTTAGGACAGAGAAAATTTCTTTCGGCGAATCTGTAGGGAACGACCCATGTGTCGTTCCGTTTTTGGGGTTTGCACGCTTTGGCGGGGGACGCTGTGACACCGTTAAGCCCATACATACGCCGAAAGTCATGCGCGCGAAAGTTCCCATCGCATCCTATCGCGGCTTTTTGATTTTCTGCCAATAGTCGGCGGCGGCTTGCTCGGTTTTGTTCGGGGCGGGGACGTAGTATTGCGTGTCGGCGGGGAGGTCAAGCGGGAGGTAGCGTTGGTCGACGTAGTGGTTCGGGTAGTCGTGCGGGTAGAGGTAGCCGCGGAAGAGCGGGCTTTGCAGATGTTCGGGGACGCGGACGCCCTTGCCGGCTTCCACGTCCTGCATGGCGGCGATTACGGCGTTGTGCGCGGCGTTGGACTTCGGCGCGGTGGCAAGCAGGATGACGGCGTTTGCGAGCGGCAGTTGCGCTTCGGGCATGCCGAGGTCCTTTGCGGACTCACAGCACGCGCGGGTGACTGCGGCGGCAAGCGGGTAGGCAAGACCGACGTCCTCGGAAGCGATGACCTGCAAGCGGCGGCAGGCGGAAAGCAATTCGCCTGCGGAGAGCAGTTTCGCGAGGTAAAAGACTGCCGCATCGGGGTCCGAGCCGCGGATGGATTTTTGCAGGCAGGAGAGCAGGTCGTAGTGGATGTCGTCGGAAAGCCCCGTTCCCTGCGGGTGAAATGCGGCGAGGTCCGCCTCGGTCAGTTCGTTTTCGGCGGCGTGATAGGTATTTTCAAAGAGGACGATGGAGTGCCGGACGTCCCCCTGCGCAAGTTGACCGATTTTTGCCAGAAGCGCGTCGTCCGCCGTTTTGTTTTGTCCCGTTTCGCGGTTGAGGTAGTCCAGCGCGCGGCGCAGGACGGGTACGGTTGCCTGACCGCTCACGGGCTTGAACTCAAAGACCGAGCAACGCGACAGGAGCGCTTTGTAAACGCAATAATAGGGGTTATCGGCGGTGGAGGCAATGAGGGTAATTCTTCCGTCCTCAATGTACTCCAAGAGGGACTGCTGTTGCTTGCGGTTGAAGTATTGGATTTCGTCGAGGTACAGGAGCAGACCGCCTGCGCCGAACAGATTCGCGGTTTCGGCGATGATGTCTTTCACGTCCGAGAGGCTTGCCGACGTTGCGTTCAGTTTCCGGAACGTCATGCCCGACTGCTTCGCAATGATTCCTGCGGCGGTGGTCTTTCCCGTCCCGGGAGGACCGAAAAAAATCATGTTGGTCATTCTGCCGCTTTGGCACATGCGTCGTATCGTGCCGCGCTCGCCGAACAAATGCTCCTGTCCGACAATTCCGTCGAACTCCTCCGGTCGGAGCAAATCTGCCAGTTGGTTCATACACTTATCCTTTCTGAAAACCTCGGGATTCTGTCCTGAACAAAAGACCTTGGGGCGTTGCCCCAAACCCCACTTAAAAACTTCTTAAAAGAAGTTTTTAAGAATTTCAAGAACTTTAACCAAGGGGGATTTTACCCTTGCTTTTATGTGGTACTGACTTTTTGTAGCCGTATGCGCTCTACGAATTCCGGCTGCTACGAGACCAATTCCGTCAACGGAATTGGCACGACGGCAACTTGTTGCCTTGTCTCATCTCCGCTACCGGATAAAAGTGGTTTCAGGTTACTGTTGGACTGCTGCTTTTATTTGTATAAGTATATTATACAACTTTTTAGTATCTTTGTCGATAGGAAAATGAAAAATTCCCCTGCAAATTCGCATTGCTTTTGTACCATATGAGGGATGCTCCATACAAGTCCGCCGCAAAGGGGGATTTTGTAGGGAACGACCCATGTGTCGTTTTGCTTCGGAGGAAAGATTCTTGTTGACGACTATCTGATACCATACGTGGGTGCCGAGATTCCGCCTGCCGGCGCCCCTGCGGGGTTCGACATAATGCCTTAAGGCAATACCGCGCAATTCCGATGGTGAAATCGCGAAGCCGGATTTTTCG
>CAZVYZ010000097.1:0-4310 GCA_964630695.1 uncultured Ruminococcus sp. | reverse complement strand
GCGCACGTTCGCGGATGACGGAGACCCGCTGGACGTTCTGGTGCTTTGCTCCGAGCCGATTTACCCGATGACGCTGATTCGCGTTTACCCCATCGGCGTGATGCGGATGCTGGACAGCGGCAAAATGGACGATAAGATTATCGCGGTTCCGTTCTCTGACCCGACCTACCTGAACATCCACTCCATCGACGACCTGCCCCCGCATATTTTTGATGAGATTCTGCATTTCTTTTCGGTTTACAAGCAACTGGAAAACAAGCAGACCGACGTCAAGAGTCTGTTCGGTCCCCGCGAAGCGGAAGAGATTGTCCGGCTGGCAATTGAGGATTACGATAAGCGGTTCTGTCAACATCAGAACTGACCCTTTTTGGGAAAGCCGCCCCCGCCTGACCGTACGGTCAGGCGGGGGCGGCTGTGGTATTCGACTGTTGCAACAAAAAGAAATAACCGCCCTCAAATACCCTGAACAAGTTTTAGGGGCAGTTATTCTTTAATCGGGAGGACGCTGATTGATTGCCAACGCATCCTTGTACTTGTAGGCAATGCCGCGTAATCCGCGATTGGCGCATTCGCTCGCGCCTTTTCCGTCATACTTCATAAAAAACTCTTGCCTGTAGCGCGGCTACAGCCTGCGGATTTTTGTATCGTCTGACGAAAAATCCGGCTTCGCGATTCCACCATCGGAATTGCGCAACATTGCCTATCGTATAACACATTTTCCGAAAATGTCAAGTTCTTTTGCACATTTTCTTTTTTTATGCGAACGGCAGGAGCATCAGCGGCAGGGTAATCAGGCTGCACAGCGTGGTCAGAAGCAGCACGTTGGCGCTCAACTTCTGTTCGCAACCATGAAGTTCTGCAAGGGAGAGAATGATGGCGCCCGAGGGGGCGGCGCTCAGGACGTAGAGGCAGATTTTGAACGTCTCGTCAAAGAATGGGAGAAAGCACACGCAAAGGTAGGCAAACCATGGGTAAACAATCAGTTTCAGCGCGCAGGCCGCATAGGCAAACGGCTGCGTGAAAACCGTCCGGAATTGCATGGACGCGAGCCGCTTGCCGAGAATGACCATGCACAGCGGCGTGGACATCTTCCCGAGCAGGGACACCGTGTCCGCCATCGGGGTCGGGAAACGAACCTGCAGCAGGTAGAGCGGAATCGCGACCGCAACCGACAGCGTGGTCGGGTTCAGAATTGCCGCTTTCAGGGAAACATACTGCTTTTTCTGTGTGATGAGGAATACCCCGAGCGTAAAGACCAGAAAATTCATGCTCGTGATGTACATCGTGGAGTAGCAGGCAACGATGGGCTGGTCGGGGAAGAGTCCGGTTACAAGCGGAAGACCGAAGAAGCCGACGTTCCCCATGACCGCGCCGACCGTGAGAATGCGATATTTTGACACCCCGTATCGGCGATGCAGAATCAGGTAGAGAAGCCCGAGGAAAAGCAGTTGCGTTGCGAGACTGACCCCGAAGAACTGTGCCGCCTTGCCGAAGTCGGGGAGCGAGTAGTCCATCGACTGAAACGCCGAGAGGATCAGGCAGGGGGAGCAGACGTAGAGCAGAAGCCCCGAAAAGGAGCGCGCGTGGTCGGGGCTGGCTTTTTTGGTCTTGACCAGCACGAACCCGCACGCCAGGTAGAACAGCATAACCAGAACGTTGATGAAAACAGTTTGGACACCCATGGCAGTTTGACTCCGATTTTTGAAAACTATCGGTAGTATACCATAAAAAGGAAAAAAAGTCAATCCTTTTTTCGTCTCCCGAACACTTTTTCGGTTTCCGTGCGGATTTCCTTGCGGCAGGCGAGCAGGACGAAGAGGTTGATGGCGGTCATGGCGGCAATGGCGAAATCCGCAACCGTCCACGTCGCGGCGGGAGCGAGAACGGCGCCCACGGGAATGCAGACCGCGAACGCAATGAGGTAGAGTACCAAGGGAAGTTTCCGCCGTGTCAGGGTGCGGATGGCTTCCTTTCCGTAGCCTGCCCAACAAATCACCGTTGCGTACCCGAAGCAGAACACCGCCGCGCAGAAAAACCACTTTGCCCAAGGTCCCAGAACGCCGGTGTAGGCGGAGATGGTCATCATCACCGCGTTGTCACCCCAACACTTCACCGAGGGAAAACTGACGAGAATGACGAGCGCGGTCACGGTGCAGAGCAGGATGGTGTCGGCGAACACTTCAAAGATGCCCCAGACTCCCTGCGAGGCGGGGGAATCGGTCGCGGCGCAGGCGTGCGCGGTAGGCGCGGTCCCGCATCCCGCTTCGTTGGAAAGCAGACCGCGCATGGTCCCGACCCGCAGGGCGCGGCAGGTCAGAAAGCCGAGAAAGCCCCCGGCGGCGCTCTGCGGGTGAAAGGCTTCCCGAAAGACCGAAGCAAGCGCGGGTCCCACCGCTTCCCGCCGCAGAATGAGGACCGCGAGCGAGAGGACCAGATAGCCGAGCGACATGATGGGAACGAGGTATTCGGTCAGGGCGGAAACCGCGCGCGGAGGGCGCAGGATGACGGGAACCGTCAGCAGGAGAAGCAGGGCGCCCGCCGCGGGGAGCGGAAGCCCGAGCGTTCCGTGCAGGGCGGAGGAAACGGCGTTGACTTGGATGACGCATCCCATGCTCAGCGCGTCGAGGACGGTAAGCCCCCCGAACACGGCGGCAAGAACCGCCCCTGCGCGTGAGGGGAAGCGGTCGCGGATGTAGCGGACGGCACCGCCCGAATGCGTGCCGTCGGGGGCGGTCCTGCGATGGGCGACCGCGAGCAGAATCTCCGCGTATTTGAGGACCATTGCCATCAGCGCCGAGACCCACATCCAGAACAGCGCGCCCGCGCCGCCGAGCCAGAGCGCGTTGGCAACGCCGACGATGTTTCCCACGCCGAGTGTTCCCGCAAGCGCGAGCGTGACCGCGCGGAACGGAGACACACCGTCGGGACTGCTTTTGTGGGTCATGGCGCGAAGCATCCGGCGGGGAGAGCGCAGAGGCGCGCCGCATAAATAAAACAGAAAGAAAACGCCGACCGGAATCAGCAGGAGCGGGATTGCGCCGCCCGTGAGGAGCCACAGAATTGTTTGTTTCATAAAAATCCGCCTTTTTGCCCCGTTTCGGGGTCATTCTCAGTGTATGAAACGCCGCGCGGTTTCATTCCCGCGCAAAGCCTGTTGTTTTAGCACTCTGTCAATCCACAAAATCATATATTTTGTTAATAATATGTGAATATTGCCAAAAACCACTTGATTTTTTTGGAAAAGAGGGTAAAATATAAGCATAAGATTGGCACTCGGAAGTTTTGAGTGCTAATTCAGCCGAGTGAAAAAAGTCAAGGAGGAAGATAAAATGAACATTAAACCGTTGGAGGACCGCGTGGTTGTCAAGGCGGTCGAAGCCGAAGAAAAAACGAAAGCAGGGATTTTCCTGACGGCATCCGCACAGGAGAAGCCGCAGGTTGCTGTTGTGGTCGCGGTCGGACCCGGGGCGCACAGTGACGACGGCAAGTTGCTGCCGATGAACGTCAAGGTCGGAGACAGAGTGATTACGTCCAAATATACCGGAACGGAAATCAAGATGGACGGTGTGGAGTACAACATCGTTAAGCAGAGCGATATTCTCGCAATTGTGGAATAATCAGGGAGGGATACAATCATGGCAAAGGATATTTTCTATGGAATGGACGCGCGCAACGCATTGGTGCGCGGCGTGGATAAACTGGCGGACACCGTCAAGATTACACTGGGACCGAAGGGCAGAAACGTGGTACTTGACAAGAAGTACGGCTCTCCGCTGATTACGAACGACGGTGTGACCATCGCGAAGGAAATCGAACTGGAGGACGAAGCCGAGAACATGGGCGCGCAACTCGTCAAGGAAGTTGCGACCAAGACCAACGACGCGGCGGGCGACGGCACGACCACCGCAACCCTGCTTGCGCAGGCATTCGTCCGCGAGGGCATGAAGAACGTGACCGCGGGTGCAAACCCGATGGTGGTCCGTAAGGGTATGAAGAAAGCGGTTGACGCGGCGGTTGCGGCTCTGGTCGCGCACTCCAAGAAAGTCAACGGCTCGGCGGACATCGCGCGGGTCGGCACCATCTCTGCGGGGGATGAGGTCATCGGTCAGTTAATTGCGGACGCGATGGAGAAAGTCACCGCCGACGGCGTGATTACCATTGAGGAGTCCAAGTCTGCGGACACCTACTCCGAGGTGGTTGAGGGCATGCAGTTCGACCGCGGTTATCTGTCGCCTTACATGGCAACCGATATGGATAAGATGGAAGCGGTTCTGGCCGATGCGCTTCTGCTGATTACCGATAAGAAGATT
>CAZVYZ010000096.1:0-4348 GCA_964630695.1 uncultured Ruminococcus sp. | reverse complement strand
TCTTTCAAGAGGGGGTCCCCTCCCTCCAAGGTCTTTCTCCCCTCCAAGGTCTTTCTCCCCCCAAGGTCTTACTCCACCACCTCGCACGTTGCGCGGGCGCTGAAAGCGTCAAGGAGAAGCGAACCGCGGTCGGAAAGACGAACGCGCAAACACGCATCACAACTTTCCCGAATCCGCCCCACCATCCGCCCGAGCGACGGCGCGCGCAATTCCCGCCCGTCCGCAAGCGGCTCCAAATCCAGTTCCAAAGCCAGATGCCCCTGCCGTAAAAGAACGTGGCGCGGCGTGTAGTCCTCAATCCGTACTCCGCGATAGGTCGCAAAACGGTACTCCCGCCCGCAAAACATCACAACCGCAAGACAGCCCGTGAACGAAAAGCCGAGAAACGGAATGTGCGCCAGAGCCACCATCACCGAAAGCGGCGCGGCGAAGCCCCCGAAATCATTGCACTGCGCCCAGAGATACGACCGCGGAAACGACCGCCCGCTGTCCTTTTCGCAGTACCCCGCGGAACCGTCAAAATCGTGCGGAACACCGTCCACCACCATCCGCCCGCTCACACGATGCGACATGCTCACAACCCCGTGACGGCATTGCATCGGCAAATGCGCAAACGGTCCCATGATGTCCGAGCAAAGCGGCGTCAGCCCCTCGTAACGCAACGTCCCCTCCACCCCCGGAAGAGAGATGCGAATGCCGTGCGGAGAGAACAGACAGTCCCCCGTCCGTACCGTGTCCCCCTCCGCCGTGAAATCGGGCATGGGGAAATGCCGCGTGCCGGCGGAGTCAATCATCTGCACAAACGCGCCGTCCGCTGCGCGCCCCGGAATCAGTGCCAGCATATAGTCCCCCGCGCGCTGCTTGTAGTACCACCCCTCAAAATAACGGTCAGACATGGGCGTCCCTCATCGCGGGGTTGTCAATCAGATGCCCCGCCGAATCAAACCGCGAACCGTGGCAGGGGCAGTCCCACGAATGCTCCGCGCGGTTGTAACGGAGCGCACAGCCGAGGTGCGGACAACGGCGTGGCGTGGGAATCAGGAAGTCCCCGAGCGTTGCGCCGAGATTCGCAAGGAGTTGCGGGTGCAGGATGCTCCGCGCGGGGTCGAACACCGCCGCATAGCGGTTCGGCTTTCCCTCCACTGCGTCGGCGAGAAGTCGCGCGGCAACGGCGGAGGTCGTCATCCCCCACAGCCCGAACCCCGTGGCAACGAACACGTTCGGCATCGCAGGACTGTAACGCCCGATATAGGGGACGTAATCCAACGTCACGCAGTCCTGATTCGCCCAACGGCAGACCTCGGTCGCGTCCGGAAAATGCGTGCGGACGAAATCGGCAATCGCCGCAAAGCCCGTCCCCTTTCTGCCCGTGCGGTGGCTTCCTCCGCCGACCAGCAAAAGGTCGCGGTAGTTGCGGAAATAGAAGCCGCCCCCCTCGTCGCTCGCATCTTCGGCGGTGCATCCGAGGTCCGGCGCGTCTTTGTAGGCGATGACGTAGGACCGCATCTGATACTGCTTGACGAAATACAGCCCGCGGCGGTTCAAAAACGGAAAGTGCGTGGCAACGATGACGTTCTTTGCCCGCACGCGACCTCGGTCGGTCACGGCTGTCGTTCCGTCCATTTTACGGACAAAGGTATGGGTATAGTACCGCAGATCCCGCGCGAGGGCGTGCAGGAATTTCAGCGGGTGGAACTGCGCCATGTCGGGGTAGGTCACGGCGTCGACCGCGGCAAACGGCAGGTCCGGATTAGTGGTATAGGCGGCGGGAAATCCGATGCTGCACAGAAAATCGGCTTCCCTTTTCAGTCTGTCTCTGCCCGTGCGGGAATACATGACGGACGGGCGGTTTTCAAGGTCACAGTCGATGTTCTGCGCAAGACGGCGGATATGCTCCAGACCCTCCAGATTGGCATACAGGTATCCGGCGGCGGTATTTCTGCCGTAAGTTTTGGCAAGTTTATGGTACAGTTGGTCGTGTTGCGCGGTGAGGACGGCGGTAGTCCCTTTCGTGATGCCCGCCCCGGGCATGGTGGCGTCAAGCAGGACGCAATCCGCGCCGCGTTTGGTCAGTTCGGTTGCAATGAGGGTTCCCGCCATGCCGCCCCCGATGACGCAGACGTCCGCGGTGACGTCCGTGTCAAGCGGATTATCGGGCAATGGCGGAAGATGGTCAGTCCACAAAAATCGCATAACAATCTCCTTTTTCGGTTATTATGTGCGCGTGTGGCGTGTGTTATGCGAAAATTTTCGGGGGACAAGAGAAAGACCTTGGAGGCGCAGGGACCCCTCTTGAAAGAGGGGTTCCTACCCTCCAAACCTCCCTGACCCTCCGAGAACTTCCCCCACGCCCCCGCCTTTTACGAAGCAAAATTTGATTCGTTTTATATGACGGCGGGGTCATGGGGGAAGTTTTTCGTTTTGGGTGGGAGGTGAAGTGTGAAAAGCGCGGCTAACGCGCTCGTTTTGTGGGTATCAAATTTTCGGTTTCTGACGGTCATATGGTGCCAAAATTTTGCCGAACAAATGAATGAAATGTAAGTTTTCCTTGTATGAACGTTCCTAAGCAGGGAAAAACTTGACATTGGGGAGAACCTGTGTTATAATATAGGGTAACGTTACGGACGAGGTAATTGGAAATGAAACACACCGAAATCAGGGCGCTGTTTGCGGCGCTGGAACAATATATCGGACAGGTTGTCACGGTTTGCGGATGGGTCCGCACGAGCGCCGAGGTCAAGCCGATGACTTTTATTCAACTGAACGACGGATCCACGACGACCCGCAATCTTCAACTGACCGTCCCGCAGGAGGCTTTCACCGCCGAGGAGTACGCCGCGCGCATCAAGCCGGCTCTGACGCTCGGCTGTTCGCTCCGCGCAACGGGTACGGTTGTCGCATCGGAGCGCAACATCATTGAGGTGGAGACGACCGACGTGGAACTGCTCGGCTCCTGCCCCTCGGACTACCCGCTCCAGAAAAAGAAAACGAGCTCCGAATTCCTGCGGACAATCCCGCATCTGCGCACGCGCACGAACCTGATGAAGACCTGCATGTCCATCCGTTCCACGCTCGCTTATGCGGTTCACGACTACTTCCACAAGAACGGCTACGCCTATATTCACACGCCGATTATTACGGCGAGCGACTGCGAGGGTGCGGGTGAGATGTTCCGCGTAACGACCCAGCCTTGGGACGCGGCGGCAAAGAGCGAGGAAGAATACTACGCAAACGACTATTTCGGTTGCAAAGCGGGATTGACCGTCTCCTGCCAATTGGAGGGCGAGATGGCGGCGCTCGGCGGCATGGGGAAGATCTACACGTTCGGACCGACGTTCCGCGCCGAAAAGAGCGGTACGGTACGCCATGTTGCGGAGTTCTGGCACGTGGAGCCGGAGGTCTGCTTTGTGGATTTGGACGGCATCATTGAGATTGCGGAGGACTTCATCAAGTCCATTATCCGTTACACGTTGGAACACTGCCCCGACGAGATGGCATTCTGCGACAAGTTTGTGGAAAAGGGGTTGCTTGAAAAACTGAACCACGTTGTAAACACGGATTTTGCGCGCGTGACCTACACGGAAGCGGTTGAAATTCTGCAAACCTGCGGGAAGAAATTTGAGTTCCCCGTCACGTGGGGGTGCGATTTGCAAAGTGAGCATGAGCGGTATCTGACGGACGAGCATTTCAAATGTCCCGTGTTTGTGACCGACTACCCGAAAGACATCAAGTCGTTCTACATGAAGCAGAATCCCGACGGTAAGACGGTTGCGGCAACCGACCTTTTGGTGCCGACGGTTGGTGAAATCATCGGTTGCAGCGAGCGCGAAACCGATCTCGAAAAGTTGACGCAGGCGATGGTTGCGCGCAACATGCCGCTTGAAAACTATCAGGATTATCTTGACACGCGGAAGTACGGCACGGTGGAACACAGCGGTTTCGGTTTGGGGTTCGACCGCATGGTGATGTATATCACGGGCATTGGCAACATCCGCGACGTTCTCCAATTCCCCCGCGCTTACAAGAAGATTTATTGATGGAAGGAAGACCTTGGAGGGGGAGAGCCCCCTCTTGAAAGAGGGGGCTCTCCCCCTCCAAACCTCCCTCTCTCACCGAGAACTTCCCCACAGACACCCGCCCTTTGGTTTGGCTTGATTTTTTGCCGAACTTTGAGGGCGGGTGTCTGTGGGGAAGTTTTTGTTGTTTGGGGGAGGTACGGGATTGTTACAGAGTGCGGCTATCGCACTTGTTTTGTGAGTGGGGATTTATTCCTATCATCAGATGAACATTACATTTTGACCGGCGCGGAACGACCCATGTGTCGTTCCGCTTCGGTTGAAAGATACTT
>CAZVYZ010000095.1:0-4585 GCA_964630695.1 uncultured Ruminococcus sp. | reverse complement strand
CCAGGTTCGCAATCTGGAGGTCAGGGGTTCGATCCCCCTATGGTCCACCAAAAGAGCACCCCAACGCCTAAGCGTTGGGGTGCTCTTTTGGTGGAGCCACTTCCACGGTTTGAACCCCCTCCGCCACAGAAAGACCGAATGTGCGTGTAACCATGTTCGATGGTTTTGAATGCGCGGGATAACCGAAAAATGGCGGAATGAATGTGCGGTGGGATCTCGAAAAAGGTTCGCAGTGCCGAGACCGCACATTTCGGTTCAGAATCCCCCTATGGTCCACCAGCAGGCAGTGCCTGCACCCAATTGTCGGGGGCGTGCAGTGCGATGCCAAACCTCATACCCCGATGGTGTGGTTCGGATTTCACTCCGTACGCTCCACCAAAAGAGCACCTCATCATTGTGACGGGGTGCTTCTTTAGTGGAGCGTTATCTCCGGCAGGGATTCCCGATTTTATTCCGTCAGTCCCTCTCGCTTCATCCGTGCTTTTACGTCCGTATAACAGTAGTCCAAAAATCTGTAGAACTCTTTCTCATCAACGAAAGGATTGATACCCGGATTCGCTTCCATCGCGGCGGCTTTCTCATCGGTATTGTTGTTCCAGCAATGATTGCCGAGAAACAAATCCACTTTCTCCTCTTTCAGCCGCGCAAGGGAGTTGAAATAATCGTTCCGGCTTCCTTTGTAGTAATCCACGTTGTCTTCAAAAAGCGCGCCGCGACCGGCACCGCCGAACATGCCGGCATGATAGGTTCTTCCGTCCTCCGTATAATCAAAGAAAACGGATACCGTTCCGACCGTATGCCCGGGGGTTTCCACGAAACGGAACGTGACGTTTCCGCAGGTAAGCGTATCCCCGTCTTTCACGACAATATCGGGCTTAATCCCGTACCGCTCAAATACCTTTTTGTCATCCCTGACACCGATAATGGTTTTGGCTTCCGGCGCAAGGGTCAGCATGGGTTTGACGCCCTCCACATGGTCACCGTGCCAGTGCGTCATGAGAATGTATTTCACATCCGACGGTCGGTACCCGAGCGAATAAATTCCGTTGACCGCCCAATAGAACGTATTCAGATACCCCGTGTCAATCATGACCAGACCGTCTCCTGTATCAATCAGATGAATGGACGCCTGATAGGTCCCGACAAAGGAAATTCCCCTCAGAATATGAAACGGCTTCATAAGCCCGTTCCATGGTTTCCCTGCAACCTGCTGTTTCTTTGGATACATAATCAATAACCCTCCTTATTATAGTCTCTTTCTATTATACAGGAATTCCGCAACTTTGCAAGTGTATGATTTGCCGATTTGCCGAAAAAGCGCAAGTCTTACATATTTATTTTATCACGGCAGCCTGAGATTTGCAGTGAGTGCAAAATGGTCGGAATAAAACAGTCCGTCCTGCGGCTTTTCCGCCAATGCGCGACAGCCGTCCGATGCAAGATTGGTAAAAACGTAGTCAATCTTCCGGCTCTCTTCCCACTTTCCGTAACCGTGGAAAGTCACTCCCGAGTCCGCACTGACATCCCGCATTCCGAGGTCCGACGTCTGTTCGAGAAACCCGCGTATCTCCCGGGAATCGGGAACCGCGTTCAGGTCACCGAGCAAGAGCCGACCGCCCTCCCCTGCCCGCAGTGCATCCGCAAGTTGACGCAACTCCAATAGGCGCGCAGTCTGTCCGCGATGATCTGTGTGCGTGTTGATGACCGTCAGAAGTCCGTCGCTTTTCCGTTCCCGCAAAAGCAACCGGACCGCCATGCGCGGGCAATCGCTCTGGTCGCTGTGGGCGTATCGTGACCCCGCGACCTGCGGGGTGTCCGAAAGCCAAAAGCATTCCATTCCGAGCAGGCGGAAACGGTCTTTCCGAAAAGCAATCGGCGTACCCTCCCCCGTGCGTCCTGCTTCCCTGCCGCAACCGAGCAGGCAGTATTCGTCTTCGAGCGCAGTCTCAAGCCAGTCCCAGACCCAGCCTGTCACCTCTTGAAATCCAATCAGGTCTGGAGATTCCCGACGAAGCACCGCAAGCACGCGGTCCCGTCGGTTCTCCATCCCGTTGTTGCCGTCCCGCGCCGACGGGACGCGGATATTGAAACTCATAACGCGCAAATCAGACATTTCCGTTATCCTCCGTAATGCTCCGCGCGGTGTTGCAGACCGGACGCGGAAATTTGGCATCTGCAAATCACGCTTTTGCGAATTGTCGTACCCCCGCCTTGCATCCGGTCTTCCCAATCATGGATTTTCCGAGACGGGCAGAATCCATCCGAAACGTTCCGCATATATTATAGCACGACACAGGCAGATTTGTCAATGGTTAACCTGCCCCATTTTTCGCTGTATTTTTGATGGATTTCAAACAAAGACCGAGCAGAAAAAGGAAAACGACCGCCCTTTCCGTTTGGATTTTGAAAAAAATCGTCGGAAAGCAAAGAAAATTCAAAAACCCCCTTGACAAATCGGGAAGAACCTGATATAATATAAAAGGTTTGAGACGGCGCAGTCTGTTACGGATTGACCCGTCGACTTACTAACTTCATATGCGGGCATGGCGGAATTGGCAGACGCGCTAGATTCAGGTTCTAGTGAAAGCAATTTCATGGAGGTTCAAGTCCTCTTGCCCGCACCATTTCGAGTAGAGATAACGGATTTTTGTTATCTCTACTCTTTTTTGCTCATTTGGCTGGAAGCCTTTTTTATGCTGTAGCAGAAGTCAGATAGGTGATCTCTACACCCTGCCGTGTTTCTGCGGAATAAGGGGCATCAAGAAAATCAATTGGCAATTCCAAGTAACCAATAAAACGATAGCAGATTTTTATTCTCTGCGTCCGATTTCGCCCGCTTCCCGCCGCCTCGGAGATCTCTGTCTTTTCAAACAGTTCATTGAGCAGTGGTCCGGTCAGTGTTTTCATCTCCATAAATTTCCGGATTGCTTTTACAAAAGTTTCCTGCCCGATTTGCATTTACTCCGTTTCACGGAGTTGTTCCTGCAACATACTGATTCTCTGCTTAAGCGCTTCCCATTCCGTGTCATATTTATGGGACTTTTCCATAAACCATTCATCGGATACCTTTCCGGTCGCATTATTATACGACATTTTCAACCGTACAATTTCCATTCGTTGCACCGATAACCGTTCCCATACATCCGCAAACGGTGTTCGCATTCATCGAACCTGCAACTTTCAGATTCCGGACGGTTGCGGTTTTCACAACGCCAAACAGACCGACATATGCACAGTCCGCAACGGTGGCTTTCGCCTGCGTGTTGTTATAGGTAACATTCAGGGTTACGGTTTTTCCGTTGCCGTCGAAAGAACTGGTAAAGGGTGCAGCATAAGTGCCAACCGGCTCGTATGCCTCGGAAGTAATCGCAATGTCATTCTTCAACAAATAGGTTCCGTCAAGGGGGAAATTCTCATCGTTGCCGATTTTGAGAAAGTCTTCCGCAGTTGCAGCCGGACCGCAACCGTCTCCTGCGTCAAGCCTGCCGCCTCCCGAATCCGTCGGAGGTTCGCCCGACCGCCTTTTCGATTCCCGCATCCATTTGAATCCCCTTTCTCTTTTTGCACTTATTTTGGTGCAAATCTATTGACAATATTATAACTTGGTGTTATAACATAACTGAACCTATATGAGTGGATTCGTGAATATTTCAAACTGCTATGCGGCTACACGCTTTGCGCCTGTAGCCTATCTGTTTCCCAATCCCCCGCCGCGCAAATTGTTCACCGAAAAGAGCGAAAGATTTTCGGAAAGATATTGATTTTTCGGGTTCCATCATGTATAATGATAAGAGGAAATCAAACGATGGGAGGCGACGGACGTGCAGGAAGAAAAGCAGCAACCGCCGCAGGTGCGGAAGTCGGGTGCCAAGCCGGCAACCAAGCCGACGGTTAAGAAAAAAAAGAAGAAAAAATGGTATCAGGCGCTCTTTGACCGCTTCCGCGGCTTCCGCGTCAGCCGAAACATCGGCATCGACCTCGGGACCGCGACCGTACTGGTCTATGTGCAGGGCAAGGGCATTGTGTTGCAGGAGCCGTCGGTCGTTGCCATTGACACCAACACCGATAAAATCCTCAAGGTCGGGCGCGAGGCACAGCAAATGCTCGGCAGGACCCCCGGGAACATTGCGGCGGTCCGTCCCCTGCGGGACGGCGTCATCAGCCAATATGAAGTCACGCTGAAAATGATTCAGTATTTCATCCGCCGCGCCTGCGGGAACCTGTTCGTGCCGCCGAACGTCATGATTTGCATCCCCTCGGGCATCACCGAGGTGGAGGAACGCGCAGTCAAGGACGCGGCGCGGGAAGCGGGCGCGCGCAGGACCTACCTCATCGAGGAGCCGACTGCCGCGGCAATCGGCGCGGGGCTGAACATCTACGCCCCCGAGGGCAACATGGTGGTCGACATCGGCGGCGGAACGACCGACATTGCGGTGCTGTCGCTTGGCGGCGTGGTGGTGTCCGAGTCCATCAAGATTGCGGGTGACAAATTCGACGAAGCCATTGCCCGTTACGTGCGGCGGAAATACAAGGTCCTGATTGGAGAGCGGAGTGCCGAGGCTATCAAAAAACGCATCGGCGCGGT
>CAZVYZ010000094.1:0-4666 GCA_964630695.1 uncultured Ruminococcus sp. | reverse complement strand
GGCATTCTCAAAAAAGGCGATACCGTCACGGCGGCGGTCGACGCGCATCGGAGAATGGCAATCATGCGCAATCACTCGGCGTGCCACCTGCTCCAGAGCGCTCTGCGGCGGGTACTCGGCAACCATGTCGAGCAGGCGGGGTCCTATGTTTCGGATACGGTCTGCCGCTTTGACTTCACACACTTCGCGGCGTTGACGGCAGAGGAACTTGCACAGGTTGAAGCGTTGGTCAATGCGGATATTTTTGCGGCGCAAGCGGGGAGCATGACCGAGATGCCGATTGGTGAGGCAAAGAAGTTGGGCGCGATGGCGCTGTTCGGCGAGAAGTACGGAAAGACGGTCCGCGTGGTGCGCTTGGGCGAACATTCGATTGAATTCTGCGGCGGTACGCACGTTGATAACACGGCGAAAATCGGAATGTTCAAAATCATTTCCGAAGCGTCGGTCGCGGCGGGTGTGCGCAGAATCGAAGCGGTGACGGGCGAGGGCATCCTTGCACTGCTCGCCGAGAAGAATGCTCTGCTGAACGATGCGGCTAAAGCGCTCAAAGCGCAAAAGGTTGCGGATGTTCCCGCGCGTGCGACACAGGTCCTCGGAGAACTGTCGGCGGCAAAGAAAGAGATTGACGGTCTGAATGCAAAGTTGGCAGGTTCCAAAATGGACGACCTGCTTGCAAAGGCAACAAAGGTCGGCGCGGTCCGTTTGGTAACGGCGGACCTCGGAGAAATCGCGCCCGATGCGCTTCGGAGCCTCGGCGACGAAATCAAGGCGCGGCAGGAAGATGTCGTGGCAGTGCTTGCCATGCGGAAAGCGGACGGCGTACAACTGTTGGCGGTCGCGGGCAAGGCGGCGGTCGCGGCAGGCGCGCACGCGGGCAAACTGGTCGGCGCAATTGCGGCGGTTGTCGGCGGGAAAGGCGGCGGACGCCCCGACAGCGCCATGGCGGGCGGCAAGGAGGTTTCCAAAACTTCCGAGGCACTCGCGGCGGCAGGGAACGTGCTTGCGGGAATGTTGAAATAAAGGACTTCCGCTCAGGCAGTAAATAGAGGATTGCGCGGTATCACCGGAGTGTGATACCGCGCATTTTCAATGGATTTTCCGAAAGGGCTTGTATTTTTATCGGATTTATGATACAATAGATGAGATAACGAAAAAGGGCGGAACGGAGAACACATGATTACAGTCAACAACCTCAGTTTTCATTTCGGCGGTCAACTTCTGTTCAAGAACGTGGACCTCAAATTTACCCCGGGCAACTGCTACGGTATCATCGGCGCGAACGGCGCGGGAAAGTCGACTTTCCTGCGCATCCTCTGCGGGGAATTGGAACCGTCTACGGGAGAAGTCGTGATTCCCGACACGGTTCGGATGTCGGTCCTGCGGCAGGACCACTTCGCGTTTGACCAATACACCGTGCTGGATACGGTCATGATGGGCAACCGCAAACTGTGGGACGTGATGAAAGAAAAGGACGCAATCTACGAAAAAGAGGATTTCACCGAGGCGGACGGTCTACGTGCCTCCGAACTGGAAGCCGAATTTGCGGAAATGAACGGTTGGGAAGCCGAATCCGAAGTCTCGCGCCTGATTCAGGGACTGGGAATGCCTGTGGAGTCATTGGAAGCGCTGATGTCTACGCTCAAGGAGAGCGAAAAGGTCAAGGTTATGTTGGCGCAGGCGCTGTTCGGTAACCCCGACATCATCATGCTCGACGAGCCGACCAACGGTCTGGATATGGATGCGGTGCTGTGGCTTGAGGATTTCCTTTCCGACTATTTCGGCACGGTTCTGGTCGTTTCCCACGACCGTCATTTCCTGAACGACGTCTGCACGAACATTGTGGACATCGACTACAACGGTATCAAAATGTACGTCGGTAACTACGAGTTCTGGTATGAGTCCAGTCAGTTAATCCAACGCATGATGAAGCAACAGAACAAAAAAGCCGAGGAGAAGATCAAGGAATTGCAGACCTTTATCTCCCGCTTCTCGGCGAACAAGTCCAAATCCCGTCAGGCGACCTCCCGCCGCAAGTTGTTGGACAAGTTGACGGTGGAGGAAATGCCCGCATCCTCGCGGCGCTACCCGTTTATCGGATTTGACATGGACCGCGTGGCAGGCAAGGATATCCTGTTCGTCCGCGACCTGACCAAGACGGTTGGCGGCGTGACGCTTTTCAAAAATCTTTCCTTTACGGTCAACAAGGACGATAAAATTGCACTTGTCGGAAACGAGCAGTCCATCACCGCGCTTTTCCGCATCCTGATGGAGGAGGACTCGGCAGACAGCGGGGATTTCAAGTGGGGCGTGAGCATTACGAAGTCCTACTTCCCGCACGACAACACGCCCTATTTCAAGGATTGTGACCTTTCCATCATCGAATGGCTGGCGCAGTATTCCAAGGAGACGACGGAAACTTACCTGCGCGGATTCCTCGGTCGGATGCTGTTCTCGGGGGACAGCGTGTT
Organism: uncultured Ruminococcus sp.; assembly: GCA_964630695.1. Taxonomy (GTDB): domain Bacteria; phylum Bacillota; class Clostridia; order Oscillospirales; family CAG-272; genus UMGS1865. The sequence continues at coordinate 2,198 of CAZVYZ010000094.1, read as the reverse complement.
CAAGCCCGTGAAAGTCCTTTCGGGCGGTGAAAAGGTGCGGTGTATGTTCTCCCGCATGATGCTCTTCGGCTCCAACTTCCTGCTGCTTGACCAACCGACCGACCATCTCGATTTGGAGTCCATCAGTGCGGTCAACAACGGTCTTGCCGCTTTCAAAGGGAACGTAATCTTCACTTCCCATGACTACGAGTTGGTGAATACCGTTGCAAACCGCATCATTGAGATTACACCTGACGGAATGCGCGACTACAGCGGCACCTTTGAGGACTTCCTCGCCCGCGACCGCGCGGCGGATAAGGATGCGATGGGGAAAACTTTTTAGAAAAAGTTTTCCCCAAACCCCTTTCAAAAACTTTCAACGCATTTATTGGGTGAGTGCGAACATGGTGCGCTTGAATGATGGCGGATGATTGCGGAACGACCCGCGTGTCGTTCCGCCCCGTTCAACAACTAACTTTCTACCATTTCTATCCGATAGCGGAGATGAGGCGAGGCAACCAGTTGCCGCCGCTGTACAAATCCCGCCGGACGGGATTTGGCTCGGAGCAGCCGGAATTCGTAGTTTGCAAACGGCTACAGAAAAATCAGTATCACTAAAAATTAGGAGTAAAATCCCCTTTGTTAAAGTTCTTGAAATTCTTAAAAACTTCTTTCAAGAAGTTTTTAAGTAGGGTTTGGGGCAAAGCCCCAAGGTCTTACTGAGAGGTACCCCCATGAAATATGAAGCAGAAACGAATACAGTCAGGCTCCCCGTCGGGGAGTTTTGTCTGCTTGCCCTGCGGGGCGGGGACCTCGACCTGCGCCCGGGGGCAAGGGGAATCGGTCTGCGCAGAGCCGCAGAGGGGCAGGAAGCACATAAACTGTTGCAGAAACGCATGAGCGGGAGCGGTTATGAGACTGAGGTCCCAATCGCGTGGACCGTCGAAGCCGGCGATTTCAAGGTCGAAATCAGTGGCAGAGCCGACGGCGTTCTGCACGGGGATGTCCCAATTGTCGAGGAAATCAAAACGGTTTCGGGACGGGTTGACCGCGCACCGACCGCCCTGCACGAGGCGCAGGGAATCTGCTATGCTTGGATGCTTGCCAAACGCGAGAATGCAGGCACCGTTGAGGTCCGCCTGACCCGCTATCGCCCGTCCGACGAAGCCTGCGAAACGACCGTCCTTACCAAAACCGCAGAGGAACTGGAGGACTACTGCGCGGAACTGCTTTCCCGCATCCTCTGGCGGGCGGGGTACGCCGCAGAGCGAGCAAGAACGCGATTGCCGTCGGCGGCAGACTGCCGATTCCCGTACCGTACCCTCCGCGAGGGGCAGGAAACGCTCCTCGGCGAATGCTACCGCGACATCCGACACGGAAAGCGGCTGTTTGCCGAAGCTCCGACAGGCATCGGAAAAACAATCTCCACCCTTTACCCTGCGGTCCGCGCACTCGGGGAGGGGGCCTGCGACCGTATCTTCTACCTGACCGCAAAAGCCAGTACCCGACGGGAAGCGTTTCGCGCCGCAAGGGATATTTATGCCGCGGGCGGGCATCTGCGGACGGTTATCCTGACCTCGCGGGACCAGATTTGCCCCAACCGCGCGGCGCATGAGAATCCCTGCGGCATCACGGCACACTGTAATCCGCTGATGTGTCCGCGTGCGGCGCGTTTTTTTGACCGTGTCCCAACCGCACTGTGCGACCTGCTGGACCACGGCAACGGCTATACCCGCGGCGTGATTGAAAAGGCGGCGGAGGATTACGGACTTTGCCCGTATGAGTTGCAGTTGGAACTGTCGGAATTCTGCGACGTCCTCATCTGCGACTATAACTACGTTTTTGACCCGCTCGTCTACCTGCGGCGGTATTTTGCGCAGGACGTGCCTGCGGAGCGGAACGTTTTTCTGGTGGACGAGGCGCACAACCTTGCGGACCGCGCCCGCGCGATGTATTCGGCGGCACTGTCGCTGACCGAAGCGGAGGCGGCTTGGCGCGCGCTGAATGCACCCGAACGGGAAAACGCGGACGACCAAACGGCGTTGCGGGATTTGATTTCCGCCCTGCGGTCCTGCCGCGGGCTTTGCCGCGAGGGGGCGGAAACCGACCGCGACGGCGTGAAGCACGGGTACTATATGACGCACGGCGCGATGGAGGATTTGGTCCGGCGGGCGGAGAACTGCCGCGAATTCCTTGCGGCGCAGGCGCAAAAAGGGGAT
>CAZVYZ010000093.1:0-4718 GCA_964630695.1 uncultured Ruminococcus sp. | reverse complement strand
CATAAACGGCTACAGAAAAATCCGCACCACAAAAATATAGGGGTAAAATCCCCCTTGGTTAAAGTTTTGAAAGTTCTTAGAAAACTTTCTCAAAAGTTTTCTAAGTGGGTTCGGGCAAAGCCCGAGGTCTTAACAGAAAGGAGCATCATATGTTTTTTGAAAAACTTGAGCAGTACGACAAAGAGGTCTACGGCGCCTGCGAGCGCGAACTTCACCGCCAACAGCAGAATATCGAACTGATTGCCTCGGAGAATATCGTCTCGGAGGCGGTGTTGCTTGCCGCGGGAACCATCCTCACCAATAAATACGCCGAGGGCTACCCCGGGAAACGGTACTACGGCGGGTGCCAATACGTTGATGAGGTCGAAAATCTCGCAAGGGAGCGTGCCTGCCGACTGTTCGGCGCGGAGCACGCGAACGTCCAACCCCATAGCGGCGCAAATGCAAACCTGGCGGTCTTTTTCGCCCTTCTCAAGCCCGGGGATACCGTCCTTTCCATGAGTCTTGCACATGGCGGACACCTCTCGCACGGCTCGCCCGTCAATATCTCGGGAACCTACTTCAACATCGTCCCTTACGGACTGAATCCCGAAACCGAGACCATCGACTATGACGAGGTCCGCAGACTGGCAAAAGAGCATCGCCCGAAACTGATTCTTGCGGGCGCGAGCGCATATCCGAGAACCATCGACTTCGCCGCATTCCGCAGCATCGCGGATGAGGTCGGCGCGTATCTCATGGTCGATATGGCGCATATCGCGGGACTTGTCGCGGCGGGACAGCATCCAAGCCCGATTCCGTATGCCGACGTCGTGACCACCACCACGCATAAAACCCTGCGCGGACCGCGCGGCGGCATGATTCTCTGCCGTGAGCAGTACGCAAAGCAGATTGACAAGGCGATTTTCCCGGGGACGCAGGGCGGTCCGCTCATGCACATCATCGCCGCCAAAGCGGTGGCGTTCGGGGAGGCGCTGACCGAGGACTTCCGCACCTACCAGAAGCATATCGTCGATAATGCCGCAACGCTGGCAAACGAACTGATTGCAAGGGGCATCCGTCTGGTGTCGGGCGGGACCGATAACCACCTGATGTTGATTGATTTGCGCGATACGGGTGTCAGCGGCAAGGAGTTTGAGGCGAGACTGGACGGCGTGCATATCACCGCAAACAAGAACACCGTCCCGAACGACCCCGCAAGCCCGTTTGTGACGAGCGGACTGCGCGTGGGGACGCCTGCGGTGACCTCGCGCGGCTTCGGCAAGGCGGAGATGAAGCAGATTGCGGGATTCCTTTGCGACATCCTGCACGACCCCGAGGGAAACGCCGCACGCGTGGCGGAGGAGGTCGCGGCACTCTGCGCAAGATTCCCAATTTATGACCGCTGAAAAGCCGGAAAAACGAACGAAAACGGCACGGAAAAGGAGAGACGGCGATGCTTTCGGATATTGAAATTGCACAGGCATGTGAGATGAAACCCATTGAGGAGATTGCTGCGCGTGCGGGAATCGCCGAAGAATTCGTGGAGCGGTACGGGCGGTATAAGGCGAAAATTGACCTCTCCTGCCTGCGGGAACGGACCGCGCAGCAAGCCAAACTGATTCTTGTCACCGCCATGACCCCCACGCCTGCGGGGGAGGGAAAGACCACCACCACCATCGGACTTGCGGACGGACTGCGCCGCATCGGAAAACGGGCAACGGTGGCACTGCGGGAGCCGTCGCTCGGACCCGTGTTCGGCATCAAGGGCGGCGCCGCAGGCGGCGGATATGCGCAGGTGGTCCCGATGGAGGACATCAACCTGCATTTCACGGGCGATTTTCATGCCATCGGCGCGGCGAACAACCTGCTGGCGGCAATGCTCGATAACCATATCCAACAGGGAAACGCGCTCGGCATAGACCCGCGGAAGATCACATGGCGTCGGTGCGTGGATATGAATGACCGCCAACTGCGGAATATCGTGGACGGTCTGGGCGGAAAAGTCAACGGGACCCCGCGCGAGGACGGCTTTGACATTACCGTGGCGTCGGAGGTCATGGCAATCCTCTGCCTTGCAACCTCACTCACCGACCTCAAGGCGCGCCTCGGGCGGATTATCGTGGGATATACCTACGACGATAAGCCCGTCACTGCGGACGACCTGCATGCGGCGGGCGCGATGACGGCACTTTTGCGCGACGCGCTCAAGCCGAACCTCGTGCAGACTTTGGAGGGGACGCCCGCGTTCGTTCACGGCGGACCCTTTGCGAATATCGCGCACGGGTGCAACTCGGTCCTTGCCACGCGTCTCGCCATGGCAACGGGCGAATACGCCGTGACCGAGGCGGGATTCGGCGCGGACCTCGGCGCGGAGAAATTTCTGGACGTCAAATGCCGCACGGCGGGACTTGCGCCGGATGCGGTTGTCGTCGTGGCGACCGTGCGGGCGCTGAAAATGCACGGCGGGGTCGCGAAAAGCGACCTTGCGAGCGAAAATCTTGCGGCGCTCCGTGCGGGACTGCCGAACCTGTTGCGCCATGTTGCGAACGTTCGCGAGGTTTACGGGCTTCCCTGCACGGTGGCACTCAATCGGTTTCCGACCGACACCGACGCGGAAATCGCCTGCGTGGAGACCGAATGTGAGCGTCTTGGCGTGCGCGCGGTGCTTTCCACGGTCTGGGCAGAGGGCGGAAAGGGCGGTGAGGCGCTGGCACGCGAGGTCGTGCGGCTGTGCGGGGAAGAGCGGGCGGACTTCCGCTTTGCTTATCCGGACGATATGCCGCTTGCGGAAAAAATCGGGGCGGTGGTACGCAGAGTCTACCGCGGAGACGGTGTTGCCTTTACTCCGGCGGCGAAAAAGCAGTTGGAGCGACTGGAGGAACTGGGGTTCGGCTCCTGCCCCGTCTGCCTTGCGAAAACACAGTACAGTTTTTCGGATGACCCGACGAAACTCGGGGCGCCCGAGCATTTCACGGTCACGGTGAAGCAGATGAAAATCAGCGCGGGCGCGGGTTTCGTCGTGGCGCTGACGGGCGACATTATGACCATGCCGGGACTGCCGAAATCTCCTGCTGCGGAGCGCATTGACGTGGATGCGGACGGAAAGATTACGGGTCTGTTCTGATTCGTGACGGGGCAACGCGCGAAAAGAAACCGCTTTTGCGGACTGCAGACTGCGGACGTTGTGATAACCGAAATCATAAAAAACAAGAAAACGAGGCGTGAAAATGAAAGATTTGTCAAGAAATCTGACCATGCTCTGCGACTTTTACGAGTTGACCATGGGCAACGGGTATTTTGTAAAGGGGATGCAGGACCGCATCGTGTACTTTGATGTATTCTACCGCAACAACCCCGACGGAGGCGGATTCGCGATTGCCGCGGGTCTGGAGCAGGTGGTGGAGTATATCAACAACCTGCATTTCACGGACGAGGACATTGCCTACCTGCGGAGCAAGCACTGCTTTGACGAGGGCTTTCTGAACTTTCTGCGCGGATTTCACTTTGAAGGGGACATCTGGGCGATTCCGGAGGGGACGGTGGTGTTCCCGGGTGAGCCGCTCCTGACGGTGAGAGGGCGCGCGGTGGAGGCGCAGTTTGTCGAGACGTATATTCTGATGATGCTGAACCACCAGTCGCTGATTGCGACCAAGGCGGCGCGCCTGACGCGCGCGGCAAAAGGACGGGCAATCAGCGAATTCGGTTCCCGTCGTGCGCAGGGCGCGGATGCGGCAATTCTGGGTGCGCGTGCGGCGTATATCGGCGGATGCAACGCGACCGCCTGCACGGTGACCGACCAAGCCTACGGCGTTCCCGCAACGGGAACGATGGCGCACTCGTGGGTACAGATGTTTGATTCCGAATACGAGGCGTTCCGCGCTTACTGCGAGGTTTACCCGACGAACGCCACGCTTCTGGTGGACACCTACAACGTTTTGGAGTCGGGCATTCCGAACGCGATTCGGGCGTTCAACGAGGTCCTGAAGCCGCGGGGAATCACGAAGTGCGGTATCCGGATTGACTCGGGGGACATCACCTATTTGACACAACGGGTCCGCAAGATGCTGGACGATGCGGGATGGACGGAGTGCAAGATTGTGGTCTCCAACTCGATGGACGAGTATCTGATTCGCGAACTGATTCGGCAGGGTGCGGAGATTGACGCGTTCGGCGTCGGCGAGCGGTTGATCACGTCCAAGAGCGACCCTGTTTTCGGCGGGGTCTACAAGTTATGCGCAGTGGAGGCTGATGACGGGACGATTATTCCGAAAATCAAAATCAGCGAGAACGTAGGAAAGATTACAACGCCGCATTTCAAGAAAGTCTACCGTCTGCGCGGGCGCGAAACGGGCAAGGCGGAAGCGGACCTGATTTGCGTTCACGACGAGGTTGTGGACGATACGAAGCCGCTTGAAATTTTTGACCCCGAGTACACATGGAAGCGAAAGACGCTGACGAATTTTACGGCGACCGAGTTGTTGGTTCCGGTCTTCCGTCACGGGGAGCAGGTATACGAGTTGCCGTCTCTGGAGGAAATCCGCGCGCACTGTGCGGCGGAAATCGCGGGAATGTGGGACGAGGTCCGGCGTTTCAGCAACCCGCACAACTACTATGTGGATCTTTCCCGGAAACTCTGGGACATCAAGCACGAAATGCTCCGCACGCGGGGCGTTTGGAGGGGATAAAAAGACCTTGGAGGGAGAGGGTCCCCTCTTGAAAGAGGGGACCCTCTCCCT
>CAZVYZ010000092.1:0-4782 GCA_964630695.1 uncultured Ruminococcus sp. | reverse complement strand
TCTTTTTGGGCGCTCAATTATTATACCACTTTCTGTCTCCCTTGTCAAGGGGTTTCCAAAAGTTTTTTCATAAAATTTTTGGAAGCATTTCCTTTTAACGGAAGATTAGGTAAAATATTGCGTGTCATTTTTGAGGACTTGCATAGTATACCACTTTCCGCGCGTTTTGTCAACCCCTTTTTGCAAATTTCTTTTTATTTTCGCATAGTTTTTTGTTTTTCCGCAAAATCTACTGTCAAAAAGGAGGTCCTGTTGTCTATGCTCACCATTTTCGTCCGCACTTTGCTGATTTACGGCTCGCTGCTTCTCACGCTTCGGGTGATGGGCAAACGGCAAATCGGCGAATTGGAGGTTACAGACCTCGTCACAACGCTCCTGATTTCCGAGATTGCATCCCTACCCATCACCAATCAGGATATTCCGGTTTCCTATGCTCTGATTCCGATTGTCACGCTTTTAATCCTTGAAATATTCTTCTCCATGATTCTGATTCGCTTCCCCCGTCTCAAGGTTCTCGTTTCCGCAAAACCGACCGTCATCATCCGGCACGGCGTTCTGTGCCAACGCGCGCTGTCGGACCTGCGAATCTCGGTTGAAGAACTGATGGGCGAAATCCGGCAGCAGGGATATTCCGACCTTTCCATGGTTTCCGACGCGATTCTGGAAAAAAACGGCAAGTTGACCGTTATGCCGAAGCCGCAATTTACCCCTCCGAATCTCGGGCATCTCGGCATAAAAATTCCCGAGGACCCTCTGATGCACGTTGTACTGTCGGGCGGGACCTACAACGACGCGGGACTTCGTCTCATCGGCTACGACCGCGCCTGGCTTGACGCGCAACTGGCGCGCCGCGGATATGCCCGCGACAGCCTTTTCTGCGTAACAGCCAACGAAAAGGGGCAACTTCTCCTGATTCCGAATAGCGATAAAAAAGCGACAGGAGGCACGGCATGAAGAGTTTTTGGATTGCAGCCATTCTGCTCGTTCTGATGCTCGGCGGAATTGTTTGGAATTCCATATATATAAATAATGTAGTGTCCGAAATGGAATCGCGACTGGATACCCTTCCGGACCTCGGAGAAACAGGGTGTGCCGAAGAGACTGCCGAGATTGTGCGGGAGTGGGAAAAGCAGGTCGGATGGGTCAGTCTTTCGGTCAGTTTCCCTGTTTTCGACCGCGTTTCGGAGCAGGTCGCGCTTCTTCACGCCTCGGCGGTATGCGGCGACCTCTACGGTTACCGCGCCGCAATCGCCCTGCTCTACGACGCAGTCGACGACATGCGCCGACTGGAAACATGGAAAGCATTCGTCTGACTTTTTATATTAAGAACAGGTTTCGTTCTATTTTTGTATCGGAAATATCGGACATCCTCTCGCAGGTATCTATGATTGAATCAACACCGCGCAATCGTACCATCGGGATTGCGCGGTGTTTGCCTTAATACCCGCTTTTGCCATGCAACAGTCGCCAAAGCAATTTCCGAATCAATTCAAGCGGAAAGACCGACAGCGAAACCAGCATGGTAACCAACAACTCATGCGGGGTCAGAGGCATAGTCCGCAGGACCGCACCGCCGAGATAAACGAACAGCAACTGAATCACCAGAACCGCCAACATGATGCCGAGAAAAACGGGATTTTTCCGAAGTCCCGCAAACAATCCCAATCGGTCGGTCCTTGCGTTGAAGCAATTGAAAACCGACGAGAAAATAAACAGCGCAAAAAATGCCGTCAGCAGACAGAGGTTTCCCTCCGTCGCGCGAAACTGCGAGGTGATGAGCGGATGCTTGAGAAAGAGCAGACAGACCGCCACCGTCGCACCGCCGAGCAGGGCAATTTCATTGACCATATATCGGTTGAGAATACTTTCCTCCCGTCGCTTCGGCGGTTCCCGCATATACGCCTGCAACGGCGGCTCCCCTGCGAACGCCAGTCCCCCGAGGGTGTCCATAATCAGGTTAATCCAGAGCATCTGAACGACCGTCACCGGGGAATCGATTCCGAGGAACGGGCAAATCATGGTCACACCGACTGCCGAGAAATTCATGGTCAGTTGCAGCGTGATGAACTTCCGGATGCTCTTGAACACCGTCCGCCCGTACAGCACCGCACGCACGATGGACGACAGACGGTTATCGAGAATCACGATGTCGCCCGCGTCCTTTGCCACCTGCGTACCGCTTCCCATCGCAAAACCGACATCCGCGCGGCGCAGGGCGGGTGCATCGTTGATTCCGTCCCCCGTCATGCCCGTGACTCTGCCCGATTCCTGTGCAAGGCGGACCAACCGGCTCTTGTCGGTCGGGAGCGCCCGCGCTACGACGGCAAGCCTTGGGAGCAGTTCTTTCAGGCGCAGGTCGGACATACCCGCCATTTCGTCGGCGGTCAGCACCGTGTCGTAAGTACCGTCGAGAATACCGCACCGCGTTGCGATTGCCTGCGCCGTTTCGCGGCTGTCTCCCGTCACCATGACTACCTGAATGCCCGCGCCGTGCAATGCGCGCACCGCCCCCGGCGCATCCGTCCGAATAGGGTCAGACAGTTCCAGAACCCCCACGAGCAGAAAATCTCCGCGCACCCCGTCCGCCAACAGCGGCGCAGGGGTTCCGTCCGTTGAAACCGCGATTGCCAGTCCGCGACCGCTTCCCGAATTCATGCGCTTCAGTTCCGCTTCCACGGACCGACGGGAAAAGCGCGTCTCAATCCCTCCGTCGGGGGTCAACGCCCCGCGCACAAACGGCAAAATCCGCTCGGGCGCGCCGAGCAGGACCGTCACGGGTTTCCCGTTCACTCTCCACGACACCGCCGAGAGTTTCCGCGCGCTGTCAAACGGCAGGGTCGAAGTCAGCGTACTGCCCGACGGAACCGCTTCCCCTGCCGCAAAGCCGAGCAAAGCCCGCTCGGTCGCGCTCCCACCGACGGGTCGATTCTCCGCATCAAGCGTTGCCCCGCCGCCTCGCAGACCGAGTGCGAGCAGGTCGGGGATGACGGGACCGCACCGCCGCCGAAGCGTGGAAAGGTCCGAAAAACTCTCTCCGCCCGCAAACAGAAGCGACACGACCGACATCTTTCCCTCAGTCAATGTCCCCGTCTTATCGGTAAACAGCAGGTTCATGCTTCCCGCCGCCTCAATTCCGACGGGCTTACGCACCAGAACCTGGTCCCTTACCATCTTCCGCACGTTCGCCGACAGCACCACCGCAATCATCATGGGTAGCCCCTCCGGAACCGCCACGACGATAACGGTCAGTCCCAAGGTGAACGCGTGAAACAGGCTTGTAAAAACGTAATTCAGGTCGGTCAGTTTCAGTCGGATGACGTCGCCCCGCATACCGCTGTCGAGCAGGAAGACATGGAACAGGTACGACAGCGCCACCAACACTGCCGCGATGTACCCGAGAATGCTGATTTGTTTTGCCAGTTTTCCGAGCCGGAGTTTCAGCGGGCTGTCCCTTTGTTCCAACTGGACTTCGCGGCTGATTTGCCCGAGAAAGGTTTCGTCCCCGACCGCTGTGACCGACATTTCTCCGCCGCCTGCGGTCAGGTTGCAGCCGCGGTACATCGCATACGGGGAAGACGGAGACATCTCCGCGCCGCTATCCTCCTGCCACGCGCCGTCCCATGCACATTTCTCCACCTCGCGGCTCTCCCCCGTCATCGCGGACTGGTCCACCTTTGCCGCGCCGTGCTGCAGAATTCCGTCCGCGGGAATCATCTCGCCCGCCGACAACAGGACCGTATCTCCGCAAACGACGTCCGAAATCGGGATTTCCAGAACGCCGACCGCGCGTCGGACGCGGCAGGTTGCGCGGTCCCCCTCCTCCGAAAGTCTTGCAAATGCCCGCTCCGAGGACCGCTCCGACAATGTGGAAATAAGGGTTGCGAGAAAAACCGCCAGTCCGATGCCTGCCGTCTCCACCCAATCCGCGCTATGGAACAGCAGAATCAGATTGACGGCAAGCGCCGCAAGAAGAATCCGAATCACGGGATCGTTCAGGTTAGACAGGAACTGCCTCCAGAACGGTTTCGCTTTCCGTTTCGTCAGCCGATTCGTCCCGTACTTCTCCCTTGCAACTCGGACCTCCTCGTCCGTCAGCCCTCTCTCCCCTGCCGTTTTGACATCCCTTTCAGCAAGCCGTCTCGCCATTCCCTCACCCCCGCGCCTTTATCTGCATCATTATATGCGGGGAATTTGAAAATAAGACTGCGGGGATGGGAAGACCTTGGAGGCGCAGGAGGTCCTCTTGAAAGAGGACCTCCTACCCTCCAAACCTCCCTGACCTCCCGAGAACTTCCCCCACGACCCCGCCATTTTCAAAGCAAGAATTTGATTTGCTTTTTTGAATGGCGGGGTCGTGGGGGAAGTTTTTCGTTTCGGGTGGGAGGTGGAATGTATATAGTGCGGCTATCGCACCCGTTTGGTGGGTGGGGTTGTAGGGAACGACCCATGTGTCGTTCCGTTTCGGTTGGATGTTACTTGTTGACTGCAATATAACCTTACGCACTGCCGAGATTCCGCCTGTCGGCACCCACATATCAGTCAACATCCGAAACGATTTGCCCCCACAAGACAAGTGCGATAGCCGCACTCTGCAACAAATTGATACCTCTCCAAACGACAAAAACTTCCCCCACGACCCCGCCACTTAAAAAGCAAATCAAATTCTTGCTTTTCAAATGGCGGGGTCGTGGGGGAAGTTCTCGGGAGGTCAGGGAGGTTTGGAGGGTAGGGATGACAGATTTTGCAACGCAAAATCTTGTCAATAGCGGCTCCGCCGCGTTG
>CAZVYZ010000091.1:1748-4881 GCA_964630695.1 uncultured Ruminococcus sp. | reverse complement strand
AGGGGACCCCCTCTTTCAAGAGGGGGTCCCCTCCCTCCAAGGTCTTCTTCCCCCTTACTTCTTCTGCGCCTCCAACTCGCGGCGCTTTTTCATCATTTCTTTCATCCGGAGTTCCGTGTTCAGAATCTTCTTGCGCAGACGAATCGACTTCGGCGTGACCTCAATCAAATCATCGTCACCAATGTATTCGATCGCTTCCTCCAGGGAGAAAATGCGGGGCGGGGTCAGAAGCAACTTTTCGTCCGCTCCCGAGGAACGGATTGCCGTCAAGTGCTTCGTCTTGCAGGGGTTCACCGCAATGTCGTCGTACTTCGGGTTCTCACCAACAATCATTCCCTCGTATACCTGCGTCTGCGGTCCCACAAATAACTGCCCGCGGTCCTGCGTGTTGTACAGACCGTAGCGCGTCGTCTCGCCGTTCTCGGAAGCAATCAGGGACCCCGTGTACTTCATCTGAATCTCGCCGCGGTAGGGCGCGTAACCGTCAAAAATCGTGTTCATCACACCCTCGCCATGCGTCGCCGTCAGGAACTCCGAGCGGTAACCGAACAGACACCGCGACGGAATTGAATACTCAATTCGCGTCCGGCTCCCGATTGGCGCCATCGACAGCAGGTCACCCTTGCGCTGCCCCAACTTGTCCACCACAACGCCAACCATCTCGGTCGGTACATCCAGCGTCACGCGCTCCATCGGCTCCATCTTCTCGCCGTTCACCGTCTTGTACAGCACCCGCGGGTTCGAGCAGGCAAGTTCAAACCCCTCGCGGCGCATCGTCTCCAACAGAATCGACAGGTGCATTTCGCCTCTGCCCGCCACGCGGAACTCGTCGGTCGTGTCACCGTCGGATACCCGCAGAGACACATCCTTGAGCAGTTCGCGGTAGAGACGCTCGCGCAACTGGCGGGAGGTTACAAACTTGCCCTCCTTGCCCGCAAGCGGGCTGTCGTTGACCATGAACGTCATTTCCACGGTCGGCTCGGACACCTTGACAAACTCCAAAGGCTCGGGAGCCGCAGGAGAGGTCAGCGTGTCCCCGATGGTCACGTCGCCCGCCCCCGAGAAGCAAACGATGTCCCCCACCGTCGCGTTGTCAACAGGCTTGCGCGTCAGACCGTCAATCTGATAGAGCGACACGATTTTTGTTTTCTTTACGGCGCCCGGGTTGTGATAGTTGCAGACCGCAACCTCGTCGCCGACCTTGACCCTGCCGCGGTCAATGCGCCCGATGCCGATTCGCCCGACGTATTCGTTGTAGTCAATCGACGAAACCAACAACTGAAGCGGTCCGTTCTCGTCCCCCTCGGGCGCGGGAATGTACTCCAGAATCTTGTCAAACAGCGGACGCAAATCGGTCCCGGGGACGTTCGGGTCGGTCGTGCAGGTCCCCGCGCGCCCCGAGCAGTAAAGCATCGGGCTGTCGAGTTGCTCGTCGTTCGCGCCGAGGTCCATCAGCAGTTCCAGAATCTCGTCCTCCACCTCGCCAAGCCGTGCGTCGGGCTTGTCAATCTTGTTGATGCAGACGATAATCCGATGATTCAAATCCAGCGCCTTTTGCAGGACGAAACGGGTCTGCGGCATCGGTCCCTCCGCCGCGTCAACCAATAGGATGACGCCGTTCACCATCTTCAGAATACGCTCTACTTCGCCGCCGAAATCCGCGTGCCCGGGGGTGTCGACGATGTTGATTTTCACGCCGTTGTAGTGAACGGCGGTGTTCTTTGCCAAAATGGTGATTCCGCGCTCCCGCTCCAAATCGCCGGAGTCCATCACGCAGGTCACTGTCTCCTGATTGTCACGGTAGACCCCGCCCTGCTTCAGAAGCCCGTCCACCAACGTGGTCTTTCCGTGGTCAACGTGGGCAATAATGGCTATATTTCTCAAATCTTCTCGAATCACTTTTTTCTCCCTCTTTCTCCGGCTCGGAAATTAACATATTATTATACCATATCGGAAAGACAAAATAAAAGCGGATTTTTTCACGATGTTTCAGGGTGGAAAAAGCCGCTTTTTGTGCAATGTCTCGAAATGCACTCGGTCAACTTACGGATAGGGGCGGCGTTCCTCGGTCAAACCGAGGATATAGTCGGTGGAGGTGTGGTAAAAGCGCGCAAGTGCAATCAGAACGCCGATTGGCAACTGCCGCTGACCGTTTTCGTACTGGGAATAGGTGTTCTGGCGGATGTGCAGATACGCCGCAAGTTCGCTCTGTGTCAGGTCGCGGTCCTCCCGCAGGTCACGGATTCGCATACTGTTTTCTCCTGTCTTTTCAAAAAATTACAAGAGTATTATAGTAAATCTCACTTTGAGATATTGACAAATATCTCATTTTGTGATATAATGGAAATACAAAATCAAAAAGGAGTGTGAAACAAATGAAATTCTGTTCTCATTGCGGCACGCAAATCGACGACAACGCGGTCATTTGTCTCAAATGCGGATGCCCGACCGCCCCGACCCCGTTTATCCCCGGCGGAGGCAGCATTCAGAACGCCCCCAGCGCAGGCTTCGCAATTCTCAGCTTTTTCTTCCCGATTATCGGCTTGATTCTGTGGCTTGTTTGGAAAGATTACATCCCGATGCGGGCGAAAAGTTGCGGAAAAGGCGCCTTGGTCGGAGCGATTACCGGACTTGTGGTCTTAATCATCACGATTGTCTGTGTGGTGGTGGTCATAGGTACATCGGCGGAAGCCATCATTAGTGGCAGTGGCATTGCAAACGGCAGCGGTATCACAACACCCAAGAAATAAATCGAATTTTCAAAAAAACAGGACATTTTCAAAAAAATGTCCTGTTTTCTCTTGACAGACCGGAAGTTTTGGTGTATAATAAGAGAGTAGCATTTGCAGATGTAACTCAATGGCAGAGTGTCCGCTTCCCAAGCCGAATACGCGGGTTCGATTCCCGTCATCTGCTCCAAAGAAGCCGCGCATCCCCAAAGGGGATGCGCGGCTTCTTTTGTAACCGATATAGAATCAGAACCCTCTCCGCCGCACGGCGGAAGAGAATGTGCGGTCGTACCACTTGCCGGCTCGCTCCGCTTTTGCCGCACATTTCGGTTCTGATTCCCGTCATCTGCCCAAAGGGGATGCGCGGCTTCTTTTGTAACCGATATAGAATCAGAACCCTCTCC
>CAZVYZ010000091.1:0-1648 GCA_964630695.1 uncultured Ruminococcus sp. | reverse complement strand
GCCGCACGGCGGAAGAGAATGTGCCATTGCGTCTGCCGCTTCGCGGATTTCTCGCCCTGCAAATTTTTTCCGCAAAAGTCTTGACAAAATAAAAAAAAGTGCTATAATTAAAGTACGAGGAAACACCGGCGACGGTTACTTCCTCCCCAATAGGTTAGATAACCGCATCAGGGGGGTCAAGCTTGAGCGGTTATCTTTTTCTATGTTGCGCGATGTATTCCAGCAAAAGGTTCAGGGCTAACAAAGCCGCCACCAAACAATCATGCAGGTCAAACATGAGCATCACCTCCTTCCTTTCGGAAGGAGAAAAGACCTGCTCCCTCCGAAGTCGGGAGGAAGCAACCGCCACCGGCAGGCAGTGCCTGCACCCAACAAAATCTGTCGTATGCAAACGCTTTCTGCCCTGCGTCTGTCGCAACAAAGCAATATATGCTTCGTTGCTTGGCGTTTCCAAGGTCACGGATTTCTCCGTGGCTCTTTTTTATATACCATCGGCGGCGGTTTGTCAATATCAATCCGCAAGACACCCCTGCGGAGAAAACCCGCTCTCTCCGCAGGGGCTTTTTTACCCGCGTGGTATTGCCTGAATCTTAAGGTCCCACCGCGTAATTCGCGAATGGCGCGGTGATGCCTTAAATCGTTCCCGACACCGTCAGTGTGGCGGTTCCGGAGGTGGTTACCCAAACGCCGTCAGTTCCCTGCGCATAGGTTGCCGCGGGGACGGTAATCCGTCCGGGGACTGTTGCGAATACACCCGTCGTTTCGTTGTAGGTGTAGTCGGTTCCCTCGGTGAGTGCCGTACCGTTCAGTGTAACCGTGATGCCCGACAGAATCGGCAGGAACGTGTCGGTCACCGTCAGGTTACCGGTCCCGTTCGTCGCCGTGCTGCCCGCGTTCTCAACGAGGAACGTATAGGTCAGCGTGCCGTTTTCCACCACGGGGACGGGGCTGATTGACTTTGTGATTGACAGTCTTGTTCCCGTTTCCGACGGAAGCGTTGCCGTCGCGGTCAGCGGGGTGATACCGCCGCCGGTTACGGTCACGGTATTGGTCAGGGTCCCTGTTTCCGTGGGGTCTGCATATCCGTTGACCAGTGCGTCGTACAGGATGGTGACGTTACCGCCTGCGGGGACCGTGATGCCGGTCAGCACGAGCGAATCGCCTGCGGTCACGGTCGGCGCTGTCTGCCGCACGCCGTTGATAAAATACCGCACGGTACCGTCCACATAGGACAGCGGAACATAGGCGGTTCCCGTCTCGGGGCTGTATGCGCCCAGATTATCGGTCAGGGTCAGACCCGTGAACGCCGCCGTACCGGAGTTGATGAGGTTGACCGCGTAGGTCACGGTCTCGCCTGCACGGTACGAGCCGTTCACCGCCGTTTTTGTGGCGGACAGGACTTCCTGAAGCTGTCCGACGACCACATTTGACGTGACCGTCTCGTTATTATAGGACAGTTGTGCTTGGTTCGTAAATTGTGCCATACTCTTTTCCTTTCCGGAAAGCGCGGCACCGTTCTCTTATCCCGCGCTCCCCTCATTCCCATTGTATGCGCGATGTCGTTTTTTGGGGAAAAGACCTTGGAGAGAGGGAAAAGACCTTGGAGGGGGAGAGGGGTCCTCTTGAAAGAGGGACCCTCTCCCCCTCC
>CAZVYZ010000090.1:0-4948 GCA_964630695.1 uncultured Ruminococcus sp. | reverse complement strand
GGGGGAGAGGGTCCCTCTTTCAAGAGGACCCCTCTCCCCCTCCAAGGTCTTTCCTCTCCCTCCAAGACCTTTCTTTCCCTTTCATCTTGACTTTTCCCCGAGGATGTGGTACAATAATACAAAAGGGACGGAGGAAGGAAATGGAGAGAAACGTGACGGAGGTCGTGGCGGCGCTGATTTGGCGCGGAGAGCGATTTTTGATTTGTCAGCGACCCGAAAATAAGGCGAGGGGGCTGCTGTGGGAGTTCGTCGGGGGAAAGATCGAGAGGGGCGAGAGCCGCGAGGACGCACTCAAACGCGAGTGCCGCGAGGAATTGGCACTGAACGTCGAACCGAAAGAGGTCTATGCCGAGGTCCTGCACGAATACCCTGACTTGACGGTCCGCCTGTCCCTCTTCTGCGCCACAGCCGAGGGCGAGCCGACCCTGCTGGAGCACCGCGACCTCCGCTGGATTACCCCCGCAGAGATTCCGCAGTACGACTTCTGCCCCGCAGACAGGGAAATCCTGCTCCGGATGCGCTACGAGTACGCCCAAAGGACGATTCCGTTGGGCAGGTGGCGACACTTCAAAGGCGGAGAATATGAGGTCCTCGGTATCGCGAAGCATTCGGAAACAAGGGAACCAATGGTCGTCTATCGCGCAAAATACGGTGACGGCGCACTGTGGACCCGCCCCGCCGAAATGTGGAATGAGACCGTCACGCGCGATGGAAAAACCTTTCCGCGATTCACCTACGAGGGGGATGCACATGAGAACAACCGCTGATATCCGCGCGGACCTGCTCGGAATGCAGGACCTGGCGTTCCGCGACTTCCAGAGCAACCTGATGCCCGCAGTCCCGAAAGTGTCGGTCATCGGCGTGCGAATGCCCGCCCTGCGCGCCTATGCAAAGGAATTGGCACGCGACCCCGATGGACGCAAGGCGTTCCTTGCCGACCTGCCGCACGAATATCACGAGGAAACCCTACTCCATGCGCTCCTCTTGGAGCAGGAGCGGGATTTCGATACCGTGATTCGCGAGTTGGACCGCTTTCTGCCGTTCGTGGACGATTGGTCCACCTGCGATTGCTTCAATCCGCGCGTTCTCGGAAAGCACCGCGCGGAACTGTTGCCGCATATCGACCGCTGGCTGGCGGCGGACGACGTGTTTGCGGTCCGTTATGCCATCGGACTTCTGATGCGGTACTATCTTGACGCGGACTTCGACCCGTCCTACCCTGCGCGGGTGGCGGCGGTCATAAGAGAGGAATACTACGTCCGCATGATGGTGGCGTGGTACTTCGCAACGGCATTGGCAAAGCAGGAGACGGCGATTCTGCCCTACTTTGAAAAGGGGAGACTGCCCGAGCCGACGCGTCGGAAAGCCATTCGCAAGGCAATTGAAAGTTACCGTATCCGCCCCGAGACAAAAACCTTTCTGCGGGCAATCTCCTGACAGAAACAATCTCTTGACAGAAACGGCGATTTATGGTATCATATATGTAATGGTGATTGGACCGTAAAGGAGAAAACATGGAAACCCGACCGGACGAAAAAAAGGAAATGAAAGAAACGCTGCGTCAGGTGTACAGCATCCTGACCGAAAAAGGATATAACCCAATCGGGCAGATTGTGGGCTATCTGCTCTCGGAGGACCCGACCTATATTACCAACTGTGCGGGTGCGCGGGCGCTGATTCGCCGCGTGGACAGGGACGAACTGATGGGCGAGTTGGTCCGCACCTATCTCGGACTGGAAGGCTGAGACCGAATGCGGATATTGGACCCGAGGACCGCGCAAGCGTGCGAAATGCCGCGCAAAACGGTCCTTTGCCTTGGAAATTTTGACGGCGTACACCGCGGGCATCGGGCGCTCATCCGCGCCGCGCGGGAAATGCGGGACGCGAAATTTCCGAACGCCGTACTTGGCGTTTTCTGCTTCGACGGGCTGTCGTCGGACTGGCTGTTGCCGCATCCGCTCGGGCATCTGACGAGCGGGGAAGAGCGGCTCGGGCGCTTTGCCGAGGCAGGCGCGGAATTGGCGGTCATTGCCGATTTTCCGCTCCTGCGCGACACCGAGCCGGCGGAGTTTGTCCGCCGCGTTCTGATTGGAGACTGCCATTGCGTTGCCGCGGCGTGCGGTTTTAACCACCGTTTCGGCAGGCGCGGGGAGGGAACGCCAGAACTGTTGCGCGAGATGCTGAACGGAAATCTGCTGTTGCAGACGGCGGTGATGGAGGGCGGAGAACCCATCAGTTCCACGCGCATCCGTCGGCTCCTTATTGAGGGAAAGCCGGACGAGGCGGCGGAACTGATGGGTCACCCCTATCTGCTGACCGCGCCCGTTGTATCCGGCGCACAACTGGGGCGCACAATCGGATTTCCGACCGTCAACCAACGCTTTGCGCCGCTTGCACTGATTCCGCGCGCGGGGGTCTATCAGACCGACTGCGAGGTCGCGGGACGGCACTACGCGGGCGTGACCGACATCGGAACCCGCCCGACGGTGGACGGTGCGCACGAGGTGCGGTGTGAGACGCACCTGCTGGATTTTGAGGGAGATTTGTACGGGGAAACGGTGCGGGTGGCGTTTTTGCGTTACCTGCGCGAGGAACGGAAATTCGGGACGGTAGAGGCTCTGCGTGAGCAGATCGCGCGCGACAGGGAGACCGTGAGAAGGCTTGCGGGGGAGCGGGGGTAGGTTGATTTGTGCGCGGAAGCGTGTTGCGAGTGTACCGATTGAGAGGATGAGGGGGGATATATCTTATCCGCCTACAAATAAAGCAACAATTTGCGACAGTTGCGCATACGGAAAGGAGGACTGCGATGCAAAAAAAGCATGCGTTGCGAAAACTGACGGGTTTGCTGTTGGCGGTCCTCTGTCTGTTGCCGCTGTTGACGGTGACGGCACATGGCGAAGCGGCGGCGCTCCCTGCGCTTGACAGCACCGACGCGGCGTACCTGCTTCACGTGGAGAGCGGGCGCGTTGTCGGACGGCGGAACGAAAACACCCGCGTCCCTGCAGGTGCCTGCGTCAAGTTGCTGTCGGGGCTTGTTGCCTGCGAACGGCTTGGGGACCGTCTTGACCGGACGGTGATGATTGGCGAGGAAATGTTGGTGTCCGGCGGGTGGCGGTATAAGAAGTTGGAAGCGGGAGACGAGTACAGCCTGCGTGAGATTCTGCTTCTGGCGCTTTGCGGAAGTTACAACAACGCGTACGACGTGATTGCCTATTGTGTGGGGGACGGCGAAAGTGCCGGAGCGGCGGGATTTACCGAACTGCTCAATGCGCGCGCCAAGGAATTGGGGGCGACTGCGACCTATATCGGGGACCCGTCTGGCGTGGGGGACAACTCCTACACGACGGCGGCGGACCTTTCGCGCATTGCGCTGGCGGCGATACAAAACGACCTTTATCTCTCTTTTGTCGGTCTGCGGAGCGGCGAGATGTCGAACGGCGATGTCATTCTGAACCGCAACAGGTTAGTCTCCGATTCGCAATCGGGAAGTGTGCAGTACGCGGGAATGTGCGTGGGAGAGACGAACAACGCGGGGGTGACGCTGATTGCTCTGGGGCAGAAAGCGAACGACAGTTATCTGGCGGTTCTGATGGATGTGAAAGACGGGAACGGCGAGGCGAGCGAGTCGGCGGCATACAGTCTTGCGCGGTCGCTTATACGGTGGGGATATGCGAACTACACCAATCTGGAGGTGCTGTCGCCCAAAACCAAGGTCTGTACGGTTCCCGTGACGGTATCGGATTTGGTGGATGCGGTGAGCATTCGTCCGTCGGAGTCTTTATACGCTTATCTCCCTGCGGGGAGCGAGGTTGGAAAGGAGGTTCTGCTGAGCATCCGGCTGAGTGTGGACGCGTTGGAAGCGCCTGTGGCAGAGGGGACGCCTGTCGGCTTTGTTGCGGCGGTTTACGACGGGCAGGTGATCGGGACCGTCCCGCTTGAAACGGCGGAGAGCGCGGCGCGAAGCGGTTTTATGAGCCGTTTGCTATCCATCCGGAATCTGACGAAAAGTAGGCGCGCCAAGGCGGGGGTCATCTTTTTTGTGGTTTGTCTCTCGCTTTGGATTGGTATTGCGGTTTACCTCCGTCGCAAGACAAAGGCGCAATGGAACCGCTACTACTCATCAAAGTCGAAGTGGAGGTAGGGGAAGAAGACCTTGGAGGGAGAGAAAGACCTTGGAGGCGCAGGGACCCCTCTTTCGGAGAGGGGTCCCTACCCTCCAAACCTCCCTGACCCTCCGAGAACTTCCCTGCACGGCAACCGCCGTGGAAAGGGGCAAAAACTTTTTTCGTTTTTGGAACGGCGGTTGCCGTACAGGGAATTTTTTGGAATTTGGCGGGAGGTGCGAGGGATTTGCAGAGTGCGGCTTCGCGCCCGATTTGTGGGCGGGTCGCGCAGGGAATGTATGCCTTGCGCGGGTGGAGATTTATCCCCCCCTCATCAGTCGCTGACGCGACAGCTTCCACCCCAAGGGGAAGCCTTCTGTACGCTGTGCGAACATGGCAAACAGCGGTGAGAACAGAGCAAACAAAAATGCGAACAGAACAAACAAAAATTCGAGAAGTCAGTAGGAAATTACAAGAGCAGACAAGCTTGTAATTTCCTGCTTACCTAACTTGTTATGGGAAGTGAAAGGAATTCAGAAAAGGCTTCCCCTCGGGGGGAAGCTGGCGCCGCAGGCGACTGATGAGGGGGGATCAATTTGCACTTCCCACAGGGATGTATATTTCCCCCGAAGCGGAACGACCCGTGTGTCGTTCCGTCCCAATCACCAACCAACTTCCTACCATTTTCACCCGGTAGCGGAGAGAGACGGTAGTCGTCCAAATCCCGCTTGACGGGATTTGGCTCGGAGCAGCCGGAATGCGTAGCGCATAAACGGCTACAGAAAAATCCGCACCACAAAAATATAGGGGTAAAATCCCCCTCGATTAAAGTTCTTGAAAGTCTT
>CAZVYZ010000089.1:0-4960 GCA_964630695.1 uncultured Ruminococcus sp. | reverse complement strand
GAAGGCTTCCCCTTGGGGGGAAGCTGTCGCGTTAGCGACTGATGAGGGGGGATAAATCTCCGCCACCATAAGAATGTTACATTCTCCCGACACGGAACGACCCGCGTGTCGTTCCGCATCAGTCAGCAACTAACCTGAACCATTTCTATCCGGTAGCGGGAGCGAGCGGCGATAGCCGCCTTGCCAATCCCGCTGGACGGGATTGGGCGCGGGAGCAGCCGGAATTCGTAGAGCGTATATGGCTACAAAAACCAGTGCCACATAAACGTAGGGATGAAATCCCCCTTGTGTGAAGTTCTTGAAAGTTCTTAGGAAACTTCTTCCAAGAAGTTTCCTAAGCAGGGTTTGGGGCAGAGCCCCAAGGTCTTTTCCACTTTTATCCGGTAGCGGAGAGAAGCGACAGCTGTCCAAATCCCGCTCGACGGGATTTGGCTCGGAGCAGCCGGAAATAGCTGCACGGCAAACGGCTACATCAGAATCCGCACAACGTATGAAAAGAATCAAAAATCCCCTTGGTTAAAGTTCTTGAAGGTTCTTAGGAAACTTCTTTCAAGAAGTTTCCTAAGCGGGGCTTGGGGCAGAGCCCCAAGGTCTTAATGACACCCGCCGCAGGACGAGCAGTCGTGCGTGCAGGAGGACGGCACCTCGCCTGTGATTTCGTACATGATTGTCTGATTCACACGGTTCATCAGGTCGTTCACCGCCTGTTGCGTCTTGTTCAACTCGGCAAATGCGGGGTGTTCGTTGATGAGACGGTACAGCGCGTCAATCCGCTCACGAATCATCGCAAGCAGATGCGTGTCCTGCTCGGACTTCGCCATCTCGCTCTGCATCGCCTTTTGCTGTACCTCGTATTCAGTCAGGTAGGACTTCAGTTGCGGGTCCGCATCGTAAGCCGCTTTCGCCGCTTCAAACGCGACCATCCGCGCGTCGGCTTTCAGGGCGCGCCCAAGTTGCGCCGCAAGTTCAAAAACGTTCTCTTTCGTTTCTTCGGACATGACAGTTCTCCGTTTCGGTTATTTCGATTATTTCGATAGTTACGATAGTTTCGTGCCGTAAAGTGCGTAGGCATCGGCGCGGTCAATCCGCACATTCACAAAATTCCCCTCGTCTGCGGGTTCCGCCGCAAAAAAGACAATCTTGTAGCCGTCGGTCCGCCCGCTGCAGAGCGCGGGGTCGTTCTTGCTCACGCCGTCGCACAGAACCCGCCGCACCTGCCCAACCTCGGCGGCGTTCTTCTCCGCGCCAATCTCATTCTGGAGTGCAAGCAAACGGTCAAACCGCGCCCCCTGCACCTCACGCGGGACCTGCTCGGGCATCTCCGCCGCGGGCGTTCCCTTGCGCGGGGAGTAAATGAACGAATAAAGCATATCAAACCGCACGCGGCGGAGCATTTCCAGTGTTGCCTCAAAATCCGCCTCAGTCTCACCCGGAAAGCCGACGATGATGTCCGACGTCAGCGTAACGTCGGGAATTCTTTCGCGCAGGTAGTCGACCGTCGCGAGGTACTGCGCGGTGTCGTAGTGGCGGTTCATCCGTCTGAGAATCCGGTCGCTCCCCGCCTGCATCGGCAGGTGGAACTGGTGCGCCACATGGCGCGACGATGCCATCACGTCAATCAGTTTTCGGCTCGCGTCTTTCGGGTGGCTGGTCATGAAACGGAGGATGTAATCTCCGTCGATGCGGTCCAAATCCGCCAGCAGGTCGGCAAAATCGTAGCCCGGCCCCAAATCCTTGCCGTAGGAGTTGACGTTCTGCCCGAGCAGGGTGATTTCGCGGTAGCCTTTCGCCACCAGTCCGCGCACCTCGTCGCGAACCGCCTCCGGGGTTCTGCTCCGCTCCCGCCCGCGCACATACGGCACGATGCAATAGGAGCAAAAGTTGTTGCACCCGTACATAATCGAAACCCACGCGCGGTAGCCGCTCTCGCGCTCAATCGGCAGTCCCTCTGCAACTGCGTTCTTCTCCTCTGCGGGGCAGAAGCGCCGCTTACCGCCCCGCAGGCGCTCGGCAACAAACTCAGGGAAGCGGTGGATGGATGCGGTACCGAACACGACGTCCACATACGGATAACTTTTTTTCAGTTGCTCGCAACGGTGCGCCTGTGCGGTCATGCACCCGCAGACTGCGATGACAAGGCTCGGGTTCTTTTCTTTGAGGTGCTTATACTGCCCCACGATGGAAAGCGCGCGCTTTTCGGCATGCTCGCGAATGGCGCAGGTGTTGACCGCGATAAGGTCCGCATCATCGGCTTTATCGGTCAAATCGTATCCCATGCGGCGCGCAAGTCCGCGCAATTTTTCGCTGTCCGCCTCGTTTTGCTGACAGCCAAACGTCAGGACGAACGCTCTCCGCCGCTTGCCGCTCGTCTTTGCGTCCGCGTCGTTCTGCGCCTGAATTTCCTCGATATACTTCTCCTGCGCCGCGACTTCTTCGGCGGGGAGAATGCTATGGTTCTCCATTTGTCGGTTTCCTCTCCCGAATCATTCTCTACATCGAATATTATACATCAAGAAACCCGAAAAGTCAAGACTTTCATTTTTCCACAGTCGCAAATCTCCCCGTTTTCTCCCGTTTAATGTCCCAAAACAGCAAAAAACGGTGGTTCCCTCATGGTTTTCCACCGCTTTTCGCTTTTTCCCACACGCTTTTCCACAGCCTGTGGAAAAGTTTTGAGTGGGGGGAAGACCTTGGGGCGTTGCCCCAAGCCCCACTTGAAAACTTCTTGAAAGAAGTTTTCAAGACTTTCAAGAACTTTCAACAAGGGGGATTTCACCCCTATGTTTATGTGGCGCTGATTCGTTGTAGCCGGATACGCTCTACGAATTCCGGCTGCTCCGCGTCCAATCCCGTCCAGCGGGATTGGCAAAGCGGCTATCGCCGCTCGCTCCGCTACCGGATAGAAGTGGTTCAGGTTAGTTAGTTGATGAATGGGGCGGAACTACGGTTCACTCCCCTAAAAAGATATAATCCTCTTAGGAATGAGCGTCGTAGTTTTTTTATTGAAAGATACTTATTAACCCTCTGCGTTATAAAGGCTCCCTCTGCGTCCCCTGCGTATCCGAGGGTAAAGAATAAATTGAACGACGTAGCAGAAGAGCGCGACCGCGAGCGCGGCGAAAATGTCAATCACCGAATGCTGACGGAGAAAAACGGTCGAGATGCAGATAAGAATCGTTGACGCCCAGAACGCCACCTGCCAGCGCCAACCTGCGAAAATCCGGCTTTTCATCGCTGCGAACTGGACGCAGAACGCACCGAGAACGTGAATCGACGGGCAGACGTTCGTGTTGGTATCAAAGTTATAGAGATTGCGCACGATGTCCACCATGAAATTGTCGCGGGTAAATTCCATCGGGCGCAATTCCTGCTTGTTGGGGAACACCAGAAAAATGATGACCCCGATGGTGTAGGTAATCATGACCGACCACATGAAGTGCCGGAACGCATCCGGCTCCCAAAGGAACCAGATAAGCCCCGGGACAATCAGGAACACAAACCAGAAATAGTAGGGGAACACGAACCATTCGCAAAACGGAATCAGTTCGTCAAGCGGACACCACACCGCCGTGTAGTGAATGTCGAAAAAGAGCGGAAAAATACGCTCCACTCCCAGAAACATCAGCCCGTAAACCGCCCAATAGAGTAGCAAGAGAATGTGACGATACCGCTTCTGCCTTACCGTAGAGGGGCGCAATTCGCGGTAATAATCCGCCACAGGCGCAAATAAACGCTTGATTTTTCCTTTCATACTCACCCAACCTTTTATATATGTCATATTATTATAGCATAAACGGCAAAAAAATGCAACGGTTTCGCAATTTCTTTACAAACATAAAAAATCGCCCCCGCAAACGGGCGCAATTGCCACACCTTTCAAAACCCCTGCCCTCCCGACGGCAAAGACTTTCCCATCTTTGCCTGAAAGACCTGACTTTTACGCACTGCCGAGATTCCGCCTGCAGGGGTTGACTTAAGGCAATACCGCGCAATCCGCGATTGGCACACTCGCTCGCGCTTTTCCCGTCATACTTCACAAAAATCCTTGCCTGTAGCACGGCTACAGCCTGCGAATTTTTGTATCGTCTGACGAAAAAATCGACTTCGTGATTGCACCATCGGGATTACGCGGTATTGCCTTAATGCCGTTAGCATCTGCTCAAAGATGACACCCGCCGAGGTTTTGCAAACGCTCGCCCTTGCGTGGGTGCCGAGATTCCGCCTGCCGGCGCCCCTGCGGGGTTCGACTCCGCGGCGAATTAGGACTGTATTGTTCGCCCTTTTGCCTATTGTGCCGCTCCGCTCAGAATGACACAGATGGTAGCCGAATGATAGGACATAACTTAAAAGGTGTTAAGGCAACACCGCGCAATTCGCAATCGGCGCACTCGCTCGCGCCTTTCCCGTCATACTTCACAAAAATCCTTGCCTGTAGCCGCGCTACAGCCTGCGAATTTTTGTATTGTCTGACGAAAAATCCGGCTTCGCGATTTCACCATCGGAATTGCGCGGTATTGCCTTAAAGTTACTTTATTGACTAAAATTATATGACCCACATATCAATCAGCCCACTGTGTCATTCTGAGCGGAGCGGCACCGTCGCGTAAGGGCGAATGCTGAAACCAACAATTGCCGCGGAGTCGAACCCCGTAGGGGCGCCAGCAGGCGGAATCTCGGCAGTGCGTATGGTATTGCATAGCAATCAACAAGTAACATTCAACCGAAACGGAACGACCCATGTGTCGTTCCGCGCCGGTCAAAATGTAACATTCATCCGATGAGAGGAATACCTATCCACAAACCGAGTGCGATAGCCGCACTTTCAAACGATTCCATACCTCCCCAACGACAAAAACTTCCCCCATGACCCCGCCACCTGCCGAGCGAATCAAATTTTCGCTTTCGAAATGGCGGGGTCGTGGGGGAAGTTCAGGGAGGTGAGGGAGGTTTGGAGGGAGAG
>CAZVYZ010000088.1:0-5174 GCA_964630695.1 uncultured Ruminococcus sp. | reverse complement strand
TCTCCCCCTCCAAACCTCCCCCTCACCCCGAGAACTTCCCCCACGACCCCGCCATTTACGAAGCGGAAATTTGATTCGCTTTGTAGGATGGCGGGGTCATGGGGGAAGATTTTGTCGTATGGGGAGGTATGGAATCGTTTGAAAGTGCGGCTATCGCACTCGTTTGGTGGGTGGAAGTTTATTCCTATCATCAGATGAACGTTACGTTTTGACTGGCGCGGAACGACACACGGGTCGTTCCCTACGGATTACGACCTTACAGAGTTAAATTTTTTTGGAAACAAATTTTCTTGAACTTTTTTGGGAATCAATTTTCCTGAAAATGAGGCTTTGTAGGGAACGACCCATGTGTCGTTCCGTTTCGGTTGGATGTTACTTGTTGACTTACAAATATAGATGATACTTGGGTGCCGAGATTCCGCCTGCCGGCGCCCCTGCGGAGTCGAACCCCGCAGGCGGAATCTCGGCAGTGCGTAAGAATAAATATTTGTTCTTCTCTAACAATCTATCATATTATCCCCCACAAACCGTGCGCGATAGCCGCACTATATACATTCCACCTTCCACCTGAAACGAAAAACTTCCCCTACGCCCCCGCCACTCAAAAAGCAAATCAAATTCTTGCTTCGTAAATGGCGGGGTCGTGGGGGAAGTTCTCGGGAGGAGAGGGAGGTTTGGAGGGAGGGGACCCCCTCTTTCAAGAGGGGGTCCCCTCCCTCCAAGGTCTTATCCCTCTCCCCAGACCTTCCTCTTCGTCAACTCTGCCTAAAAGGGAAAGAAAAGGGAAAGAATGTTTTTGCAGAATGCGGGGTTGACAAAAGACCGACTTTGTGATAGAATGTTAGCATGCTAACTTAGATGTTAGGGCGCTAACTTGTTTGAGAGGGGGAAAAGAATTGCAGGAAGAAAATATCGCGCTCGGCAGACAGATTGGGCACGTTTCGAACCTGTTCCGACGGAATGTCGATAACCTGATAGCAAAGGAAAGCAGGAATTGTGCCGATGGCTCACTCACGGGCAGGAATTTCTGGGTTTTGCGGTATTTGCAGGACCATCCGGATGAGGACGTGTTCCAGAAAAACCTCGAGACGGTGTTCAAAGTCAGAAAATCCACCGTTTCCTGTATGGTGGAACTGATGGAGCAAAAGGGAATGCTCACGAGGGAGTCGGTCGACGGCGATGCAAGATTGAAACGACTGGTCCTGACCGAAAAGGCGGAAAAACTGCTCACGGCGGTTTCGAACGGCGTGGAAAGAATGGAAAGAGAGGTCCGCGCGGAATTCACGGAGACGGAATTCAAAACGCTGACCGAACTGCTCGGGCGGCTCTCCGATGTTCTGGAAAGCCGGGAACTTACAACGAATGAAAGGAATCCGGACAACTGAATTATGAAAATGATAAAGCAACTTGCGAAAAGCGTGCGGGAATATAAGCGCCCATCGCTGATTACGCTGTTTCTCATGATTGGGGAAGCGGTCATTGAATGCGCAATCCCGTACATTACCGCAACCTATCTGATTAACTACCTGTCGAAAGCCGCGCAAACGGGGGGACAGATTGATGTCTGGCGTGTTGTGCGCGTTGGCCTGCTCCTTGCGCTGATGGCGATGTGCTCGCTGGCGTGCGGCGGCTTAGCGGGCTTTACCTGTGCGAAAGCCTCGTCGGGCTTTGCAAAGAATTTGCGGCACGACCTGTTCCATAAGATTCAGTCCTTTACCTTTACGAACATCGACCGCTTCTCGTCCTCGTCGCTCGTCACGCGGCTGACCACGGACGTTTCCAACGTCCAGATGGCGTATATGATGCTGATCCGTACCGCAATCCGCTGCCCGCTGATGCTGATTTTCTCGGTAGTGATGGCGGCGTCTATGGGCGGTCTGCTTGCCGTGACGTTCGCGGTCGTGATTCCCGTTCTGGGCGTGGGACTGTTCCTCATCGGCAAGCACGCAATGCCTGCATTCCGCCGCGTGTTCAAGAAGTACGACCGGCTGAACGAATCCATCGAAGAGAACGTCCGCGGAATGCGGGTGGTCAAGGGCTTTGCCCGCGAGGACTACGAAAAGCAAAAGTTCGGCAAGGAAGCCGACTCCATCTGCGAGGACTTTACCAAAGCGGAAAAGATTGTCGCACTGAATACCCCGCTGATGAATTTCTGTATGTATTTCAACATGACGGTAATTCTCCTGCTCGGGTCGTTCATGGCAATCAACGGGATCGGCGGCGTCGACGTCGGGCAGATGTCGGCGCTCCTGAACTACGGGATGCAGATTCTGATGTCGCTGATGATGCTGTCCATGATTTATGTAATGCTCACCATGTCCACGGAATCGGCAAAGCGTATCTGCGAGGTGCTGAACGAGGTTCCCGACATGAAAGAGACTGCCGACCCCGTGCGTGAAGTTGCGGACGGCTCGGTGGACTTTGACCGCGTGAGTTTCAAATACTCGGCGCAGGCAAAGAAATTCGCGTTGGAGAACATTGACCTGCACATCAGGTCGGGCATGACCGTCGGGATTCTGGGCGGAACGGGTTCGAGCAAATCCTCTCTGGTCCAACTGATTCCGCGGCTGTATGACGCGACCGAGGGAACCGTGCGCGTGGGCGGCAGAGATGTCCGCGACTACGGCATTGCCGACCTGCGCGACGCGGTGGCGATGGTGCTTCAGAAGAACCTGCTGTTCTCGGGGACCATCAAGGAAAACCTGCGGTGGGGTAACCCGAACGCAACCGACGCGGAACTGGAGGAAGCCTGCCGGCTTGCGCAGGCGGACGAATTCGTGCGGTCTTTCCCCGACGGCTACGATACGAAGATTGAGCAGGGCGGAACAAATGTCTCGGGCGGTCAGAAACAGCGGCTCTGCATTGCGCGGGCGCTGCTGAAGAAGCCGAAGATTCTGATTCTGGACGATTCGACCTCGGCGGTTGACACCAAGACCGACGCGCTCATCCGCGCGGGATTCACGCGGTACATTCCGGAGACGACGAAGATTATCATTGCACAGCGGGTGGCGTCGGTGCAGGATGCCGACCTGATTGTGGTGATGAATAACGGGCGGATTGAGGCGAAGGGAACGCACGCCGAGTTGATGGCGAACAGTCCGATTTACCGCGAGGTTTACGAACAGCAGACGAACGGAGGTGCGGAAAATGAAGCAGATGAATAAGAAAATGCCTGCGGCGGGACCCGGGGGCAAGCGGAAAGTGGATTTCCGGCAACTCGGCAGGGTTGTGAAGTTGTTGTTCGGATACTATCCGAAAGCGGTGCCGGTTGCGATCGTCTGTATCCTGTTCTCGGCAATCACGGCGGCGATTCCCGCAATCTTTTTGGAGCAGGTGACCAATGCGATTATCGAGTGCACGAAGAACGGGACCGCGTGGGCGGAAGCGAGCCGGATTATTGTGCCGAAAGTTCTGGTACTGATTTGCTTTTATGTGCTGTCGCTGTTTGCGGTGACGCTTGAAACGCAGATGGCGGCGGGCATCACGCAGGGCTTCCTCGACAAGCTGAGAAAGACCATGTTCAACGGGATGCAGAATCTGCCCATTCGCTATTTTGACACGCACAAGCACGGCGACATTATGAGTTACTACACCAACGACATCGACACGCTCCGCCAGTTGGTGGGGCAGTCGCTCCCGACGCTGATTCGCGCGGGGACAATCGTGGTCACGGTGTTCTTCATCATGCTGTACTACAGCGTCTGGCTGACGCTGATTGTACTGGCAGGTGTTGCGCTGATGATGCTGGTTTCCGCCAAATTGGGCGGCGGTTCGGCGAAATTCTTCGTTCGCCTGCAAGGCTCGGTTGCAAAACTGGAGGGCTATGTGCAGGAGATGATGAACGGGCAGAAAGTGGTGAAAGTCTTTAACCACGAGGAGCCTGCCAAGCGGGATTTCGACGCGATTGACGAGGAGCTGTTCCAGAACAGTTACCGCGCGAACGCGTACGCGAACATGCTCGGACCGATTATCATGAACATCGGCAATCTGTTATATGTAATCGTTGTGGTTGCGGGGTGTCTGCTCTCCATCGGCGGCGCGTACAACCTCAGTCTGCAGAATCTGATTACCCGTCCCGAGACGATGACGCTGAGCATCGGTGTAATTGTGGCGTTCCTTTCGATGACGAAGCAGTTCACGGGCAACATCAACCAGGTGTCGCAGCAAATCAACTCGGTGGTGATGGCGCTTGCGGGCGCGAACCGTATTTTCGGTCTGATGGACGAGAAGCCGGAGACGGACGACGGATACGTGACGTTGGTGAACGCGAAGATTGGCGCGGACGGGACGATTACCGAGACGCCCGAGCATACGGGACACTGGGCATGGAAGCATCCGCACGCGGCGGACGGTTCGGTGACTTACACCGAATTGCGCGGCGCGGTGCAGATGACCGACGTGGACTTCGGCTACACGCCCGACAAGCAGGTATTGCACGACGTGACGGTATATGCGGAGCCGGGGCAGAAAGTGGCATTTGTCGGTGCGACGGGTGCGGGCAAGACGACGATTACGAATCTGATTAACCGGTTTTACGACATTGCGGACGGCAAAATCCGTTACGACGGAATCAACGTGAACAAGATTAAAAAGAACGATTTGCGGCGCTCGCTCGGGCTTGTGTTACAGGACACGAACCTGTTCACGGGGACGGTGATGGACAACATCCGTTACGGCAAGTTGGATGCGACCGACGCGGAATGCGTTGCGGCGGCGAAACTGGCGGGAGCGGATGACTTCATCACGCGTCTGCCGGACGGCTATGCGACGCAGTTGACGAACAACGGAGCGAACCTGTCGCAGGGGCAGCGGCAGTTGATAGCGATTGCGCGCGCGGCGGTTGCGGACCCGCCTGTGATGATTCTGGACGAGGCGACGTCCTCGATTGACACGCGGACGGAAGCGATTGTTCAGCAGGGGATGGACGCGTTGATGCGCGGACGGACGGTTTTTGTGATTGCGCACCGTCTCTCGACGGTTCGGAATTCGGATGTGATTATGGTTCTGGACCACGGCAGGATCATTGAGCGCGGCAGCCACGAAAAGTTGATTGCCGAAAAGGGTCAATACTACCAACTCTACACCGGCGCTTTTGAGTTGGAGTGATAGGATAGTTAAGGAAAGACCTTGGAGGGAGAGGGACCCCCTTGAAAGGGGATTCCCTCTCCCTCCAA
>CAZVYZ010000087.1:0-5237 GCA_964630695.1 uncultured Ruminococcus sp. | reverse complement strand
GCTCATCGACCGCCTCTACGATGAAATGGCGCGGTACTCGATACTAACGCCCTACCTCTCCGGCAAGGGCTTGGAAGAACTGAACATCAATTCATGGGACGATATTGTCCTGACCGACCGCGAAGGGAGAAGCCGGAAACTGACCGAGCATTTTTTCAGTCCCGAACACGCGGTGGACATCGTGAAAAGGCTTTTGCGTCATAGCGGCATGGTCATCGACAACGCCAAACCAATCGCGCAGGGACATCTGCCGGGAAACGCCCGCATTACGGCAATCAAAACGCCGATTGTCACGGACGAAGTTGGTATCGCGGCATCCATCCGTTTCCTGCACCCGCAGGAGGTAGACCGCAAGAAGCTGTTGACAAGCGGCATGGTGAACGAGGAAATGCTGATATTTCTGGAATCCTGCGTCCGTTACGGCGTGTCTCTCGTAGTCGCGGGGCGAACCTCGTCAGGAAAAACAACGCTGTTGAATGCACTTTTGGAGAGCATCCCGAACGACAAACGGATCTTCGGCATTGAGTCGGGCGCAAGAGAATTTGCGCTTGTGAAACGCGACCGTTCCGGTCGGGTGCTGAACAACGTCGTTCTGACATTATCCCGCCAAGCCGAAAACGACTCTTACAGCGTGTCGCAGGAAAATTTGGTCTGTGCGGCATTGCGGTTTGACCCTGATGTCATCGCCATCGGCGAAATCCGGGACGAAGAAGCGAGCGCGGCGGTGGAGGCGTCCCTCACGGGGCATACCGTGGTCACGACTGTTCATTCAGGACCGGCAGAGGGCGCGCATAGCCGGATGTCGCTGCTCTGCCAGCGGCGATTTGAACTCGGCATGGAAGTCTCCCTGCGGCAAACCCGTCAGGCATTTCCAATCGTGGTGTTCACGCATAAGTGCGAGGATAATGTCCGGCGCGTCATGGATATTTCGGAGTGCATCGCGCATGACGAAGCCCCTGCGGAGTACCGTTGCCTGTACCGCTATCGCATTGGCGAAAACAAATATGAAAACGGAAACTATACCGTCAGCGGAGCATTCGAGCGGGTAAACGAGCCGTCTGCCCATCTGCGCACCCTCTTGCTCCGCGCAGGTATCCCGTGGAACGAACTGACCCGTATCGTCGGACATGAGGCATAACCGTTTGTATCGACAGAGGCACCATGTCTGCACAGAAAATGCGTTTAAAATTCTTGGAGTTCTTAGAACCTTCTTATAAGAAGGTTCTAAGTGGGTTTGGGCAAAGCCCAAGGTCTTCGAAAGGAAGGTGATGATTTTTGATGTTACTGTATTTGGCGGACTGCCTGCTGTTTGCGGTAGGCATTGTCCTTGCATTCGGTCTGACCCCCGCTCGCGTGGAGAGCGATTTGGAAAAGCTTGTTGCGCGACCGCGGAGCCTTGGGGAACAGATACGGGCGGCGAAGGGAAAACGCCGCACGGGGCGGCTTTGGGCGGCGTTGCGGCAGACGCGGGACGCACTCACCGCAACCGGAAAGGGCGGGGCGTTCGCCGTTGCCTGTGCGCTGTCACTGGTGCTGTTTTTCGCCGGTGGCGTGATTGCCCTTGCCATCGGGAACGCGTTCATCGCGCCCGTGTTGGCGGTTGAATTTGCCTTGATTCCGTTCGGATTCGCGCTCCGCACCGTGTCATTGTATCGGCAGAAGCTGCGCGAGGAACTGGAAACCGCGCTGTCGGTCGTTACAACCGCCTATCTGCGCACGGACGATCTGACGGTGGCTGTGCGGGAAAACCTGCCGCACCTCAAGCCGCCTGTGCGGGAGGTGTTCGCGGTGTTCGTGACCGAAACCTCCTGCGTGTCGGCGAGCGTGACGGGCGCAATCCGGAATCTCGCAGAGAGAATCGACAACACGGTTTTTCGGGAGTGGTGCCGAACGCTGATTGCCTGTCAGAACGACCGCACATTAAAAGATACCCTGATGTCAACGGTCGAAAAACTCGGAGACATTCGCCGCGTGCAGGGGGAAGTCAAAGGCATCCTGTTCGCCGCGCGGATGGAATATCTCATCATGGCTTGCATGGTGGTCGGCAACCTGCCGCTTTTGTATCTGCTCAACAAGGATTGGTACGCCGCATTGATGCACACCGTCCCCGGCAAAATCACGCTTGCGGTCTGCGGCGCGGCAATCCTTATCACCGGCTTGCGGATGCTCAAAATCACGAAGCCGATGGAATACGGGAGGTGACGGGATGGTCTGGGGACTTGTAATAACCTGCGCGATTCTGTTTTCCTGTGGCATCGGCTTCCTGCTTGCCGAGCGCCTGAAACTCCCAAGTCGTGCCGCCTCCCGCGCTATGCACAGTATGGGGCGAAACCGGAAGGACAAGCCGAACCCGCTGACGCTTCTCAGGCGGGAACTCTCCGGACGGCTTGCCGGAAAACTCCGGCTGAACGAATACCGCCGCGCGCAACTGGAGGCAGACCTGCGGACGGGAGACATGACGCAAACGCCGGAGCAGTTTGTCGCGGAAAACATCGTTCGCGCGGGGACGGTTGCGGTGTTGGCGATTCCGGTTGCGTTTGTGTCCAAGTTTATGGCGGTGCTGTTACTGGTTGCCGCCGTGTTGTTTTACCGCCTCGGCAGCATGACCCTGCGAAAAAAGATCGGGGCAAGGCGGGCGCGGATTGAACTGGAATTACCCCGATTCGTGGCGAATATTGAAAAGACCTTGCCGCACAGTCGGGATGTGCTTGCTATGTTGGAGGGGTACCGCACGGGAGCCGGAGCAGAATTCGGGCGGGAGTTGGACATCACCGTGGCGGATATGCGAAGCGGAAACGATGAGGCGGCGCTCACGAGACTCGAGGCGCGGGTCGGTTCATCGGCGCTGTCGGATGTTGTGCGTGGCTTAATCGGCATCCTGCACGGCGAGGACAACAGCGTGTATT
This sequence comes from uncultured Ruminococcus sp., assembly GCA_964630695.1. GTDB lineage: Bacteria > Bacillota > Clostridia > Oscillospirales > CAG-272 > UMGS1865. Next base: position 2,331 of record CAZVYZ010000087.1, on the reverse strand, counting down.
GGGCGAATCTGTCGCTGAAATTCTCGGAGGCGGGACGGCAGAACCTGCGCGAGCAGGCGGGAAAGATTCCGAAGCGCGTGCGGCGGCTGTCGCTTGTTTTGCTCGGTTGCTTTTTCCTCATTTACATCGTGGTCATCGGCGAAGTGCTACTGAACTCGCTCGGAGGGCTGTTCGTATGAAGTGCTTGAATAACCGCGGCGAAGGATATGTCGAGGTCGCTATCAGTGTTCTGCTGATCGCGTTCGTGCTGGTCTTTGCCGTCAGTCTCGCGTCCTTTGTGGCGCTGAATCAGAACCTGAAAACGCTTGCGGACGGCATCACGGACTACGCGGCGGCAGAGGGGAGCATCGCGTTGGAGGACTACATCGCCAACCTGCGCCGCGAAACGGGAATTGACTTCACCTGTACCTTTGACGGAACGAATGCCGACGCGGATGGAGTTGTGCAGCTCGGTGACATGATCCAATGCAAGCTGACCTGCCCCGCACGGTTACGAGGCTTCGGGGATTTTCTGTTTCCCGTGACGCTTCAAGCCGAATCCCGTGCCAGATCGCGGGTATACCGAAAGTGAGGAATGGATGCGGATTCTGAAAACGAAAAACGGCGAGGGTTACATTTGGCTCGCCGTCCTCGTCCTGTTCCTGTCGCTCCTGACCTCGGTTTTACTGCTATACCTGACCTTATGCGGGCAGGTGCTGAACGAACGGCGGGAGAGAAAACAGGCGTTGGATTCCTATCTCGCGGAGTTTGCGAAAGCGTCCTACGATGCCATCCGGCAGGGGGACGGATATGCCGATGCCATCGACTACGACAAATTGGTGGACGGTTGCCCGTCTGCTATCGGCGTAACGGATGCGGAAGTGACTTTGGAGCGTGGAAACGGTTTTGGGTTGACCGTGTGCTATGCGCTGAAAATCCCTGTAACATGGAACGGACGACCCTTTGGCATGCTGTCCGTCCCGATGCGGGTATCGTCTTTTTATGAAAAGAAGGAGGTTTGAACATGAAACGAAAACAGAAAATCGCCGCCGTGGTGTTATGCGTTGCGACGGTTGCGGTATTGGTGGCGGGAATCGTTGTCTGCCTGCCGAAACCGAGTAACGGATACCCCAAACATTCGGGAGAGCCATCCGACATTACGGCTCCCAATATTCCAAAGATTGAGCCAATCGACCTGCCGCCGCTTGATGCAGATGATAACGGTCTGACCTTCGACATCGAACAGCAGACACGGGAGGGTGGCGCGAAGGTTCTGCCGGATGAGGGGAGGGGGAGCAGATGAAACGGGTTCTCTTTTTGCTGTTCTTTGCGGTACTGGCGGCGCTTCTGACCATCAGCGCCGGTGCCGAAACCTACGAGGCGGACGGCGGGAGCGCCACCGTGTATGCGTTCCCGTCCGAGGACTGCAACCGAACCATTGTCGTGCGGTGCGTGGACGAAAACGGGACTCTGCTCAAGACCGTCACCTGCTACACCAAGCGCGGGGAAAGCACGCTTTTGTATTTCGGGATTTACGGCTACGACACCGTGGGCTTTCAAAGCGACGCGGGCGTGTGGACCACTTGTAAATTGGGTAACCTCAGTCAGGGGCAGCACTGCTATGGCGCGGTGGATGTGACGTATCATTTCCGCACCGCGATGAGTCAGAATCAGGTGAATGCAACCGTCACCATGCGCAGGTTTGAGGACGCAAAAGTGGTTGTGCGCCATGCAAAAGAGGTGCGATATGGGTATAACTGGTCTGCCTGCTATTATGAGACGGTCGCGAGCTATGAGTATACCCTCAACAGCGGAACACCGTTCCGCTCGCAGGCGATGACGCTACCGGGGTACCACATTTCCGACGGTTGGGAAAGCGAGATCAGCGGGAACTTCACCTATGCGTGGCTCGGGAAATATCCCAACTGTCAGCGCTTGCAGGACTATATGCAATACGATGTTCTTGAGCCGACCATTGAGGACGATTTGCCGAGTTTTTCAAGTTATGACGAGGCGAAGGACGGCAGACTGCGGCGTATTACAAACCGCGTCATTACGATTGAGTACCGCTATGTGCTTGACCAAAACACGGTATCTTTTAACCTGAACGGAGGGACAGGCAGCTTTTCCCCGATGACGCATTGTTACGGCTACACCCTGACCCTGCCGGATGATGTCCCGACAAAATCCGGTTATGTCTTTCTCGGCTGGCGGGACAGCGGGGACGGAAAGCTCTACCTGCCGGGGGAAAGCTATGTGCTGAACGGCAACCGTACCCTGATTTGGGACAAGGGTGAGCCGTATAGCGTCTGCGAGGATTTTGTGACCTTTGAGACGGAGTTGGTCTCCGCA
>CAZVYZ010000086.1:0-5299 GCA_964630695.1 uncultured Ruminococcus sp. | reverse complement strand
GGGCGACCCCCTTTCGGAGGGGGTCGCCCTCTCCCCAATCCCCTCTCCCACCCCCGAACTTCCCTGCGCGGCAACCGCCGATTGGGTCTGCAAAATTTCTTGCAGGCTTCTTCGACAGTTGCCGCGCAGGGAAGTTTTCGGTTTCGGGGGGGATTTTTATCGGACGATTTACAGCCTTTTTGATAACAAAGACTTGACAACGATTGGCTTTCCTTGTATAATAGAAGAGTCGCGATTTCTCGCGACCTTGGAAACACCAAGCAACGGGGCGCACATCGCTTTGTTGCGACAGACGCAGGGCAGAAAAGCGCCTGCATACGACGGATTCTGTCGGATGCAGGCACTGCCTGCCGGTGGCGGTTGCTTCCTCCTGACCGGAGGATGCGAAAATTTCTTTCCTTTCTCCGGATTCTCCGGAGGGAGGTGATGCCCGATGTACATAACTTTGGAAGAACTTCTTCTACTGGGTACCTTTGTACTTGCAGTTGTAAAGTTGGTAATCGACATGCAAAACAAAAAGAAATAACCGCCCATAGTCTCCAAACCTTGGCGGTTATTCTTAACTGACCGGAGGAGGCAACCGTCGCCGGTGTTTCCTCGTATTTTTATCATAGCATATTTTTTTCGTTTTGTCAACCCCTTTTGCGGAAAAAGGCTTGACAGTGGCAGGTTTTGTTTGTATAATAAAGGAGTCGCGATTTCTCGCGACCTTGGAAACACCAAGCAACGGGGCGCACATCGCTTTGTTGCGACAGACGCAAGGCAGAAAGCGTTTGCAACGACAGAATCTGTCGGGTGCAGGCACTGCCTGCCGGTGGCGGTTGCTTCCTTCCGACTTCGGAGGGAGCAGGTCTTTTCTCCTTCCGAAAGGGAGGAGGTGATGTACATGAACCTGCATGATTGGTTAATGGCTGCTTTGTTGGCTCTGAACCTCTTGCTCGAATACATTGCACAACATAGAAAAAGATAACCGCCCCTGACTCCCAATCACTGAGCGGTTATCTAATCACTTGGGAGGGAGCAACCGTCGCCGGTGTTTCCTCGTACTTTTATCATAGCACATTTTTCTCTGATTGTCAACCCTTTTTCCGAAAAAAAAGCGCCGACCATTCGCCGGCGCTTTCTTTTTTTTGCAAAAACCATAATCGGTAAAACGGTCACCGAAACAAAAATGCTCCCCGAGGTCTTTCCATGCGCAAAATCCTCATGCCGATGCAGGAAAAAGATATTGATTTCGGAAAAAGAATGTGCTATAATAAAAATCGGTAAACAATCGCGACTCTGCAAACCACACACGAATCCGAAAGAAAGATAAAGGAGAACAAAAAATGACACAGATACCGAGAAACGAATACCCCCGCCCGCAACTGGTCCGCGACGACTGGCAGTGCCTCAACGGCGCATGGGAATTTGAAATTGACAACGCCGGAAGCGGAGAAGCACGCGGGCTACCCGTCGCAGAACGTCTCGGCGGCACAATCACCGTCCCGTTCTGCCCCGAAAGCCGTCTCTCCGGCGTGGGGCATACCGACTTCATGCAGTGTGTCTGGTACGCAAGGGACCTCGACATTCCCGCCGCATGGAAAGGCAAACGCATTCTGCTCCATTTCGGCGCAGTCGATTATCTCACAACGGTCTGGGTCAACGGCAAAAAGGTCGGTACTCACGCGGGCGGCTACACCCCGTTCTGCTTTGATATTACCGACTTTCTCGGCTTTGAGCATGACCGCGTGATACTCTCCGCCTTTGACGACGTGCGGTCCCATAACCAGCCCGCGGGCAAGCAGTCCGACCGCTACGAATCCTACGGCTGTTTCTATACGCGCACGACCGGTATCTGGCAGACCGTCTGGATGGAGGCGGTCGAGGACCTCCACATCAGGAGCCTGCGCACCACGCCGGACGTATCCGCCTGCGCGGTCACAACCGAATGCCGTCTTGCGGGTGACCCGACCGGTGCGGACCTTTCCGTCCGCGTGACCTTTGGCGGCAAGGAAGTCGGCTCCGCGACCGCGACCGCGATTGACGGAAACAGCGTGACCGTCACGGTTCCGCTCGCCGAGAAACACCTGTGGGACGTCGGCGTCGGCAACCTCTATGACGTAGAATACATCCTCACGCGCGACGGAAAAACCGTTGACCGCGTAACGAGTTATTTCGGGTTGCGCAGCGTTGCGCTTGTCGGCAGAACGTTCCGCATCAACGGGCGGGTCGTGTTCGGTCGTTGGGTACTGGACCAAGGCTTCTACCCCGACGGCATTTACACCGCGCCGACCGATGACGACCTCAAAAACGACATTTTGAAATCCATGGAACTCGGCTTCAACGGCGCCAGACTGCACGAAAAAGTCTTTGAGCCGCGCTTCCTCCTGTGGGCGGACCGTCTCGGCTACCTCTGTTGGGGTGAGCAGGCGAACTGGGGTCTGGACATCTCCGACGCGGGTGCCGTTGCAAACTTCCTGCCCGAATGGCTGGAAGCCGTGGAACGCGACTACAACCACCCGTCGATTATCGGTTGGTGTCCGTTCAACGAAACGTGGGACTTCCGCGGCAGACGGCAGGCGGACAGCGTACTTGCGCAGGTCTGGCGCGTGACCAAGGCGCTGGATGCGACCCGTCCCGTGATTGACACGAGCGGTAATTACCATGTGGAAACCGACATTTTCGACGTTCACGACTATGAGCAGGACCCCGAGAAATTCGCTGCCTACTATGCGCGCATTGACGAGGGGATTGTCACGGACCAGTGCGAGCGCAGTTCCGACCGCTCCAAGCACGGCAGACAGCACTACGACGGCAAATCTCCGGTCTTCCTGAGCGAATACGGCGGCATCCGCTGGACCACGCAACAGGGATGGGGGTACGGAAAAGGACCCGAGACCGAGCGGGAATTTCTGGACCGCTACAAGGGTCTGACCGATGCACTGCTTGACAACGAGAACGTCATGGCGTTCTGCTACACCCAGTTGTTTGACGTGGAGCAGGAGCAGAACGGTCTGATGACCTACGGACGGGAATTCAAGTTCGACCCCGCCGTCATCCGCGCGATCAACACGCGCGCGGCGGCAATCGAAAAAAAGTATAACAAGTAAGCGGGGCATCGCATGAAATGAAACGAAACGGCACGGCGCGGCGGGCGCTTGCCCGCGCGGCGCTTTGCGCAAGGATTCTGATTACCGTGGCGGCAGTTGTCCTCTGCGCGGTCGGCATTTACATCCACGTTCTCTACCCTGCGGAAAAGTTGGACGAGTTGTGGTTCTATCTGACCGGCAGTTCGGGCGCGGGAACCGCCGCGGTTTGGCAGGCATTCGGCATCCTGATTGGTCCCTGCCTTGCGGCGGTGGCACTTCTTCTGTTCCCGCAGTACGCTTTTTCGCGGCATCCGTTGGAACGTCGGCGCGTATCGCGCAGGACCGGAAAGGTCCGCACGGTCCGTCTGCTTCCCCTGCGGCACAAGTGGCTCTTTACGCTCTGCAGTGCGCTGATTCTGATTGGAATCGGGCTTGGTCAGGTGGGCGCGTTCGGCTACCTGCGGTCACGGTTTACGGAATCGGAATTCTTTGAGGCGCAATACGTCAGCCCCAAAACGGTGGGGCGGGTCACGGCACCCGCGGGAAAGCGAAACCTGCTTTTCATTGAGTTGGAGTCCTTTGAAACCTCGTTCTTCTCGCGGGAACACGGCGGGCTTTGGGACGAGGAACTGATTCCGGAACTTTATGCGCTTCTCTCGGACCCCGACGCAATTTACTTTGCCTCGGATTCCGGTACGCACGGCACGCTCAACGCCTTTGGCACGACGTGGACGACGGCGGCGCTGATTGGCTACACTGCGGGAATTCCGTTCAAGGTTCCGGTAGGAAAGAACAACTCCTACCACTCGGAGAATTTCCTCTCGGGTGCGTGGGCGCTCGGTGACATTCTGGCGGCAAACGGGTACCGCAACATTCTGGTTTCGGCGGCGACGACGTCTTTTGGCGGTGTGGGCGAATACTTCACGGCGCACGGCGGCTACACGATTGTGGACAAGAATACGCCGTATTTTACCGACGCGGCGGGAAACCGTTTGGAGTTCTCGATTCCGCAGTCGCAGTGGAACGAATGGGGCTACTCGGACGCGGCGGCGTTCTCCATGGCGCGGGAAGTCCTTTCGGCGCAGGCGGCGGGCAGTGACGAGCCGTGGCACATGGTCATCAAGACGACCGACGCGCATTTCAACGGGTATCTTTACGAGGCGGGAAACGGCTACGAGGGCAGTGTACGCTCGCATGGGACGCAGATTGAAAACGTTTACGCGACGACCTCGCGGGAAGTCGGTTCGTTCATTACATGGCTGAAAGAGCAGTCATTCTATGCGGACACGACGGTGGTTCTGGTGGGTGACCACCCGAACATGCTTGCAGGTATTTGCGGGGACGTTTCGGCGGATGCGCGGGGGCGGTACAATCTGATTCTCAACTCGGTTGTATCGACTTCCGAGACGAAGAACCGCGCGTTCACGGCGTTCGATTTCTACCCGACGATTCTTGCGGCGGCGGGGTTCACGATTCACGGTGACCGTCTCGGTTTGGGAGTAAATCTCTTCTCCTCCGTCCCGACGCTCGCCGAGCAATACGGCATTACAACTCTGAACGCGGAACTTGAGAAAAACTCCGATTTCTACATTGACCGCATCATGGGTCGCAGGGATTACGAAGCGCTTGGGGGGTGAGGGAAAGACCTTGGAGGGGGGAGAGGGAAAGACCTTGGAGGCGCAGGACCCCCTCTTGAAAGAGGGGGTCCTACCCTCCAAACCTCCCTCACTCCCCGAGAACTTCCCCCACGACCCCGCCATTTACAAAGCGGAAATTTGATTTGCTTTGTATGGTGGCGGGGTCATGGGGGAAGTTTTTGTTGGATTGGGAGGTGCGGGGCTTTGAAAAGTGCGGCTATCGCGCTCGTTTGGTGGGTGGGGATTTATTTCTTATGTCTTAATGTTGCTTTTTGACCGGTGCGGAACGACACACGGGTCGTTCCGTTTCGGTTTGAAGATACTTGCTGACTACTATATGATACCATACGTGGGTGCCGAGATTCCGCCTGCCGGCGCCCCTGCGGGGGTCGACGTAATGCCGTAGGCATTTCAGTAGGTGTTTGTTACAAAGTGCGGCTATCACACTTGTTTTGTGGGTGCAGACTTATCCCCCCTCATCAGTCGCTAACGCGCCAGCTTCCCCCCGAGGGGAAGCCTTTTTTACGCTGTACAAGCATAGCGGGTAATGCCGAATGTGATTTGCACAATAACAAGATATATGATTCACTT
>CAZVYZ010000085.1:0-5418 GCA_964630695.1 uncultured Ruminococcus sp. | reverse complement strand
TTTGGAGGGAGAGGGAATCCCCTTTCAAGGGGGTCCCTCTCCCTCCAAGGTCTTTCACCTTTAGTACAACTTCGCCCAACGGCGTTTGCGGAGAATCGTGTAAACAACGAAAGCCGCGAGCGCCGCGAGAATGATGGCGCAACAAATGATGATTCCCTTACCGATGGAACTTTCCACTTTCAGTTCCTCCCAAAGGTCGTTCAGAAGCGTCAACTTGTCGGGGGCAAGATTCAGGTATGCCTGCGATTTCACCGTTGAAACGTCATCGTACAGAATCTTCATCGCATCCTCGTGAATGCTCTCCATGTACTCCACATATTCCGCATTCTCGGTTACGAGACGGTTCGGGGAAGCGTAGTAGTGGTACTCCGCATTCGCGACCGCAATTTCTTCACTGCACATGAAGTTGATGTATTCCATCGCAAGTTCCGCGTGTTCCGCGTTGGCAGGGACACACATCGCGTCCACGTAAATGTTCGTTCCCTCGCTCGGGTAGTAGAACGCGAGGTCCTCATTGTCCTCGTACATCGAGAGAAAATCTCCCGCATAGTAGGCGGAAACCGACGCAGACCCGCTCTTCATCTTGTTGAAGATTTCGTCCATGACGTAACCCTGCACAATGTCTTTCTGCCGGCAGAGCAGTTCGAGCGCCTCGCGCCATTGCGCCTCGGTCGCTTCGTTCACGTCGTAACCAAGGTAGTAGAGCGCCGTTCCGAACGCGTCACGGCTGTTGTTGAATTGCAGAATGTCACCGCGCAGACTTTCGTCCCACATCAATCCCCAACTGCCGATGGTCGGGCAGTCCTCGGGGACGTTCGCCGTGTTGTAAATCACCCCCACCATTCCGTAGGTGTAAGGGACCGAGTAGGTGTTGCCGTCGTGCGGCTCATAGTAAACGTTGTCACCCTTGAAATCGTCGAAAATGTACTCGTAGTTCGGAATCCGGTCAAGGTCGAGCGGCTGAAGCAACTTTTCGTCAATCATCCGTTGAATCATGTAGTCGGACGGAATGATGACATCGTAAACCGCCGCACCGCTGCTGATTTTCGCGTACATATCCTCGTTGCTGGAGTAGGTCGAATAGTTGACTTTGACGTTCTTGCCGAGGACTTCGCGGCAGTAACGCTCAAATTCCGCATTGACGTCCAAAGAGCCCTCGGAGCCGTCCGAAATGTACTCGCCCCAGTTGTAAACGTAGAGCGTGACCGTCTTTCCGTCTGCGCCGCCCGCAGATTTGCCCGAGCAGGAGGCAAGCGGCAGAAGCAGGAGAACCAATGCCGCAAGCAGACAGAACAACCGTTTTGCAACCTGTTTCATACTCCGGCACCTGCCTTTCTTCTTTCCCGCTTTTCGCCGACAGAACCTGCGAAATTAACCGCAATCAGCAGCGCGAGAATGACGAAGATAATCAGCGTACAGAGCGCGTACATGCTGAACTTGACCTCGTGCGCGGTCTGGTTGTAGATGTAGAGCGGCAGGGTGCGGAAGTCGGGCGAACTGACGAAATGGCTGATGACGAAATCGTCCAGAGAGAGCGTAAAACTCATCATCAGACCCGAAAGCACTCCCGGCAGGATTGCGGGCATTTCCACGCGGAAGAACGTCCCCGCAGGCGTGCAACCGAGGTCCAGTGCCGCCTCGGTCAGACTTTTGTCCATCTGGCGGAACTTCGGCAGGACCGACAGCGTAACGTAGGGGAGGTTGAACGTCGTGTGTGCAATCAGCATGGTCGGGAATCCGAGCAGACTTTTGGTCCCGAGCAACCCCGCCACACCAACGAACAGAAGCATCATCGAAACACCCGTTACAATATCGGGGTTCATCATCGGAATGTTGGAAACGGTCTCCACGGCGCGGGAAAACCACTTCCGTTTGGCGCGGTTGATTGCAAACGCGCAGAGCGTTCCGAGTACCGTGGCGAGAAGCGAGGAGAGGATTGCGAGGACCAGCGAATTTTTCAGTGCTTTCAGCGCTTCGCCGTCGCGGAACAACTCGGCGTACCAGTGGAACGTAAAGCCCGAAAAACGACTCAGGCTCCCCGAGCCGTTGAACGAAAAAAGAATGACGACAAGAATCGGCGCGTAGAGAATCAGAAAAATCAGCGCAATGTAAAACTTCGATAAGAATTTCATATCACGATGTCCTCCTGACTGTCGGTGAATTTGTTCATCACGGCGAGCGAGATGAGAATCAGAATCATCATGACGAGCGAAACGGCGGCGCCGGTGTGGTAGGTCACCGCGTTCTGGAACTGCCGCTCAATGGTGTCGCCGATGAGGTCAAAGGACCCGCCGCCGAGTTTTTGCGAGATGTAGAACGTGCTGATGGACGGCACGAACACCATCGTCACGCCCGAAATGATACCCGGGACGGTCAGAGGCAGAATGACGCGGAACATGGTGCGGACGCTGTTGCACCCGAGGTCCGCCGCGGCTTCAACGTAGCGGCGGTCAAGTTTGGTGATGGAGGTGTAAATCGGCAGGACCATGTAGGGCAGAAAATCGTAAATCATGCCGAGGATGACCGCGCCTTCGGTGCCGATGAAAGTCAGTTTCCGGAAGCCGAGTTTGACCAGAAAGCCCGAGACGATGCCGCCGTTGTCGAGCAGTGCCATCAGCGAATAGGTGCGAATCAGGAGACTAATCCACATCGGGAGCATCAAAAGAATCATCAGAAGCCCACGCGCGCGTTCCTTGGTTTTGGACATGCAGTAGGCGAGGGGGTAGCCGACGAGCAGGCAAACCGTGGTGGCAATCAGCGAAAAGCCGACCGACATGAAGAAAGTCTGCGAATAGGAGGACAGGGAGGTGATATTCTCCCACGTGAACGCGCCGTTCCGGTCGGTCAGCGCGAAATAAAGAACGAATCCGAGCGGCGCAAGAATGAACAGCACCGACCACGAAATGGGGGGAATCGCCGCGATTCGTTCAAACACACTGCGTTTTTTCATTCTTCTTCGATTTCCTCCGTAACATCCGAGAGCTTGTCCAACTCGTCGCTGAAAGAGGAGTAGTCCCCGAACATCCCCGAGAACTCGGACTTCTTCATGACGTGGATTGCGTCGGGGTCGATGGAAAGCCCGATGGTCTGCCCCTCGGACACGTAGTCGGTGGACTGAATCATCCACTTGAAGCCGCAGACGTCAACGATGATTTCGTAGTGGACGCCCTTGAACGTCACACCCGTGACCAGTCCTTTGAGTTGCCCTTTTTCGGGTGCGACGACATCGATGTCCTCGGGGCGGATGACAATATCCACCGGTTCGTCCTTGCCGAAGCCTGCGTCAAGGCAATCGAACACCTGTCCCGCAAAGCGTGCGCGGCGGTCGGCGGGCATGGTGCCGTCGAGGATGTTGGATTCCCCGATGAAGTCGGCAACGAAAGCGTTGACCGGCTCGTTGTAGATGTCGGTGGGGGAGCCGATTTGCTGAATGCGCCCGTTCGCCATGACGACAACCGTGTCGGACATGGAAAGCGCTTCTTCTTGGTCATGGGTGACGAAAATAAAGGTGATTCCGGTCTGGTGCTGGATGTTTTTCAGTTCATTCTGCATATCTTTCCGCAGTTTGAGGTCGAGCGCGGCGAGGGGTTCGTCAAGCAGCAGGACTTTGGGCTGGTTGACCAGTGCGCGCGCGATGGCGACCCGCTGTTGCTGACCGCCCGAAAGCGTTCCCACACGGCGGCGTTCAAATCCGCGCAGGTTGACAAGCGCCAATATGTCCTTGACTTTTTCCCGTATCTCGCTGTCTTTCATTTTCCGGACCCGCAGACCGAACGCGATATTATCGAATACGTTCAGGTGCGGAAACAGCGCGTACTTCTGGAAAACCGTATTGACCTGCCTTTGGTAGGGGGGGAGGTCGTTGATTCGCTTTCCGTCGAAATACACATCTCCCGCGTCGGGCGTTTCAAATCCGCCGATGATACGCAGGGTGGTTGTTTTGCCGCAACCGGAGGGACCCAACAGGGTGATAAATTCCTTGTCGTGAATCTCCAGATGCAAGTCGTCCAGAACGGTCTCTCCGTCAAAAGACTTCGAGATGCCGTTCAGCCTGATCAGCACGTCTTTGTTCATTCCGCATAAATACTCCTTTTGAAGTGAAAATTTGTGTCTATGGGACGAGCCGGAACCGTCTCCCCGCGCAAGGCTGAAAATGTGCGGGGCCCTGTCACCGACACCACGTTGCCATATATGACAGACAATATTGTAGCAGATTTATCCGCAAAATGCAAGGGTTTTCCAAAAATAATTCATTTTCGGCATTATCCCCAACGAGGCGGGATGAAACGACGTGGTTTGGAATTATCTCACAAAAAATACCGAAATTCTCCCGTTTTCTCGCTTATTCTCCCGAATCCTCCCGTTTCAGCGCGGCGAAAAAGCGGGAAAAGAGGCTCATGGAGAAGCACCAGAGGGAAATACCGTCGCTCGCGCGGAGGAGGAAATAGACGGCGGTTGCCCAGAGCAGGAACAGGAAAACGAGGGAACTTGCGGTCAGGACCGTATCCGCAGCGCGCACGGAGAGTTTGGCGCTGAGTGCGTCCTCCAGCATTCTGCCGCCGTCAAACGAGCGGATGGGCAACAGGTTGAGCAATCCGAGCATCAGCGAGGCGCAGGAAAGTTGCGCGGCAAAGGGGGCTTTTTGCCACAGCGGGGCGGGGAGAATCGCGAACATGAGACTTGCGAGGGGACCCGCGGCGCAAAGCAGGAATTCTTCGCCGTAGGAAAGGAGTCTGCCTCCCGTTTCCAGTCCCGCACCGAGCAGGTGAAACCGAAGCGCGCGGACGGGGATATGCAGGAATTTTGCGGCGCAGAGGTGACCCGCCTCATGGACTGCGGCGGCAAGCAATGCCGCTATGGCAAGTCCCGAGCGGTCGGTCAGGAGCAGAGCGGTCAGCATGACTGCTGCCGCAGGCTCAATCTTCAGTTTCGGTCCCTTTCTTTCTCTCTTGCTTCTCATTTTCACGCAATCACCCCCTCTGTGCAGTGTATGCCGCAGGGGATGGGAAAAGACCAAGACCTTGGAGGGAGAGAGAAAGACCTTGGAGGGAGAGAGAAAGACCTTGGAGGGGGAGAGGACCCTCTTGAAAGACGGGTCCTCTCCCCCTCCAAGCCTCCCCCTCACCCCGAGAACTTCCCCACAGGACCCCGCCATTTCGGGAGCGAAAAGTTGTTTCGCTTTCGTTTTGCGGGGTCCTGTGGGGAAGTTTTTTGGGACTTGGAGGAGCAGTGTTTTTTACGGTGTGCGGCTTCGCACTCGTTTTGTGGGAGCATAACGATGCGTTGAAAAGGTTAAAAAAGCAGTACAAAGGCACAGCGGATGCGGTTTCAAAGAGAAGTCACCGCACCGACGGCAACATTGAAAAATCTTGAACCAACAACAAAACAACTGCGGGCGGGAATCGTGGATTCCCGCCC
>CAZVYZ010000084.1:0-5500 GCA_964630695.1 uncultured Ruminococcus sp. | reverse complement strand
GCGAAATACTTGATGGTACGGACCATCTGGCTGGTGTAGGAGTTCTCGTTGTCATACCATGCAACGACCTGCACCTGATAGGTGTCATCATCAATCTTGGTGACCATGGTCTGGGTTGCATCGAAAATAGAGCCGTGAGTCTCGCCGACGATGTCGGAGGAGACAATCTGGTCCTCGTTGTAACCGAACGAATCGGAAGCCTGCGCTTTCATCGCGGCATTGATGCCCTCTTTGGTGATGTCATGTCCCTTGACAACCGCCACGAGAATGGTGGTGGAACCCGTGGGAACCGGAACACGCTGAGCGGAGCCGATGAGCTTGCCGTTCAGTTCGGGGATAACCAGACCGATTGCCTTTGCGGCGCCAGTGGAGTTCGGAACGATGTTGACCGAAGCGGCGCGAGCGCGGCGGAGGTCACCCTTTCTGTGCGGGCCGTCCAGAACCATCTGGTCACCGGTGAACGCGTGAACCGTGGTCATGATACCCGACAGGATAGGAGCGTAATCGTTGAGCGCCTTTGCCATGGGGGCGAGACAGTTGGTGGTGCAGGAAGCGGCGGAAATAATCTGGTCCTCGGGGGTCAGAGTCTTTTCGTTGACGCTGTAGACAATGGTCTTGAGGTCATTGCCTGCGGGAGCGGAGATAACGACTTTCTTCGCGCCTGCCTGAATGTGCGCCATCGACTTTTCCTTGGAAGTATAGAAGCCGGTGCATTCCAGAACGACATCGACCTTCAGTTTCTTCCACGGGCAGTTTTTCGCGTCTTTCTCGGCGTAGATTTTCATGGTCTTGCCGTCAACGGTCAGCGTGCCTGCCTCGTCGTCAGCGGAAATCTCATGATTGTACTTGCCCTGTGCCGAGTCGTATTTGAGCAGGTGAGCCAGCATAGAGGGCTTGGTCAGGTCGTTGATCGCAACGACGGTGTAGCCCTTTGCACCGAACATCTGACGGAACGCCAGACGACCGATACGGCCAAAGCCGTTAATCGCAACTTTTACATTTGCCATTGGAATGAATCCTCCGTTAAAAAAATTCTGTGTCGGGACCGCCCCGAGGGGTTGTCCTTTTCATACGGATATATTTTACCTCATTTTCCCGAAACTTACAAGGGCTTTGACGTAAAATTATCATTTTCGTAACAATTACGCAAGTTGACGGAATCGGAATCGGCTTCTGTGTGCAATATGCCGTCTGTCTTGCCCCTGTTTTGGCGGCAAAGACGCGAAAAACGGACCAATTCGGGAATTTTTGCCATTCGGTGCGGTTCTTTGAGCATCCGCCAAGCCCATTCCAGCCCCGCTTTTTGCCAGAGCAGCGGCGCACGGCGGACCCGTCCCGCCCAGATGTCCAGACTGCCGCCCAGCCCCGCCGCCACCCGAATCGACGGAAGAAGCGGCAGATTGCGGGCAATCCACTCTTCCTGCACGGGGTAGCCGAGACAGACCAGAAGCACCGACGGGCGGCAGGCACGGATGACCGAAATCAGGTTGCGGTTCTCCTCGCCGTCGCGGTCAAAATAGCCCCAATAGGTCCCCGCGACCGTGAGGGACGGAAAGCGTTGCCGCAGATTTTCCGCCGCGCGTGCCGCCACGCCGTCCGCACCGCCGAGCAGAAAAACACGCTCGCCGCGTGCGGCGCAGGCGCGCAGGAGCGCTTCTCCGAAGTCGATTCCCGCAACCCGCCCGTGCGTAAACGGCGTTCCCATCCGTGCCGCCGCGCGCACAACCCCGCTGCCGTCGGGCAGAATAAGCGAGGCACCCGATAGCAGACGCAGATGCTCCGGTGACCGTGCGCAATCCTCCAGCATCAGCGCATTCGGCGTGACCACGAAGCAACCGTCTCCGCCCGTCAGCGCCGCACGCACCGCGTGTTCTGTCCCAATATCGTCAAAATCCAACCCGCAAACCCGTATTTTCATCTGTTTTTCACCTCATTCCAAAGAAAAAGACTTGACATTTCATCCCGTTAGAGATATAATATAAAGTATCAGAAAAAATCGGCGCATCGATACGGGATAATCCGGATTACCGATTTTTGCATTCGGAAAGGATTTTTTTGACATGGGAAAGAACAACGAGAAGATGGTGGAGCAGATCACGTCGATGGACGTGGATTTTGCGCAGTGGTATACCGACGTGGTGAAAAAGGCGGAACTTGTGGATTACTCCGGTGTGCGCGGGTGTATGGTCATCCGACCCTACGGCTACGCAATCTGGGAGAACATTCAGCACGACCTTGACGCACGCTTCAAGGCACTGGGGCATGAAAACGTCTATATGCCGATGTTCATTCCCGAAAGTCTGTTGCAGAAAGAGAAAGACCACGTGGAGGGCTTTGCGCCCGAGTGCGCGTGGGTCACGGTTGGAGGAACAACGCAACTGACCGAGCGCCTTTGCGTCCGTCCGACCTCCGAGACGCTGTTCTGCGAGCATTATAAAAACGTGATTCAGTCCTACCGCGACCTGCCGAAGCTCTACAACCAGTGGTGCAACGTCGTGCGTTGGGAAAAGACCACCCGCCCGTTCCTGCGGACTTCGGAGTTCTTGTGGCAGGAGGGTCACACCATGCACGAGACCGCCGAGGAAGCGCGCGAGGAGACCATGCGGATGCTGAGAGTTTACGAGGACTTCTACGCCGAGGCACTGGCGATTCCCGCTTACACGGGGCGCAAGACCGAAAAGGAGAAGTTCGCGGGCGCGGAGGAGACTTACACCATTGAGCCGATGATGCACAACGGCGTGGCGCTTCAGGGCGGAACCTCGCACTATTTCGGCGACGGCTTTGCTAAGGCATTCGGCATCACCTTTACGGGACGCGACAATCAGTTGCGCTATCCGCACCAGACCTCGTGGGGACTGTCCACGCGTTCCATCGGCGCGATTATCATGACCCACGGCGACGACAACGGCTTGATTCTGCCGCCCCGCGTGGCACCGATTCAGGTGGTTATCATTCCCGTTGCACAGCACAAAGAGGGCGTACTGGAGAAAGCGGAGGCTCTGCGCGCGGAACTCGCCAAGACCCTGCGGGTCAAACTGGACGACAGCGAGAACTCCACGGGATGGAAGTTCAGTCAGTACGAAATGAAAGGTGTTCCGCTTCGTCTGGAAATCGGACCGCGCGACATCGAAAGCAATACCTGCGTGTTGGTCAGCCGCGTGACAAGAGAAAAGACGGTCGTGAGCCTTGACAATCTGACCGAGGCGGTGAACGCCGCTCTGCAAAAGGTACACGACGAGTTGTATCGGCGCGCGCTGGAGAACCGTAACAACCGTACCTATGACGCGCACAACTACGATGAGTTCCTTGACATTGCCGCCAACAAGTCGGGCTACATCCGCGCGATGTGGTGCGGAGAGACGGCGTGCGAGGAGAAACTCAAGGACGTCACGGGCGGCGTGAAGTCGCGCTGCATCCCGTTCACCGAGGAGCACCTTGCCGACACCTGCGTCTGCTGCGGCAAGCCCGCCAAGCATATGGTCATCTGGGGCAGACAGTATTGATTGGAAGCCATTGTACATTGCTTTTGAATCGGTTGCGCTTGACTGTTTGCTGTGATGAGGAGGGATAAATCTTCTCTCACCAATGTTTGCCCCGTATTGTATGAGGTCTTATTTCGCATGACACCGACCCGCAAGATTCCCGTCTTGCGGGTTCTTTCAAAAACACCGGAAAGGAGCGCCGCATGGAAGCCGTTTGGGAAAAAATCAAGTCATATTTCCGTTACGCCGTGCGGTGCGTTGACCCCGTGCTGTTTTTCAGCGTCACGGCGCTCGGAATTCTGAGTATCGTCACCATCTTCGGTGCGATGGACAATTTCGGAATGTCCAAACTGAAAATGCAGGTGGCGATGTTCCTTGTCGGCACGGTTGCAACGGTGGTGATTGCCACGCTGGACTTCCGTGTCATTGTGGACAAGTTGTGGTTGCCGTTTTTCATCGGGTCGGTCCTCCTGCTCGGCATCACGCTGATTTGGGGCAAGAGCGGCGTGAGCATGGAGACGGGCAACAAAAGTTGGCTTAAAATTCCGATTATCGGGCTGATGATTCAGCCGTCCGAGTTCGTCAAATTCACGTTCATCTGCACCTTTTCCAAACATCTGTTCACGGTGCGGGACCGCATCAACCATCCGCGGAGCGTTGCGGGGCTTGCTCTGCACGCGGGGATTATCGTGGCGCTGATTCTGATGTCCGGAGACCTCGGTGTGGCGCTCGTTTACCTTGCCATAATTGCCATGATGCTGTTTTGCGCGGGGCTTCACCTCGGCTATTTCGGCGGGGGGACGGTTGCGCTGGTCCTGCTGTCCCCCTACCTTTGGGAGAAGTTGGCGTTCTACCAACAGCGGCGGATTATTGTGGGGTTCAACCCCAATCTGGACCCGCAGGGAAAGGGGTATCAGCCGCTTTTGAGCCGTCGGGCAATCTCGCACGGCGGGGTGTTTGGCAGGGGGCTGTTTTCGGGGGGGTACTATGAGGTTCTGGACGCGTCGCACACCGATTTTATCTTCGCGACCATTTGTGAAAAGTTCGGTTTTGTCGGCGGAATTCTGGTTATCGCGACATTCTGCGTGATTGTGGTGCGGATTTTCCGCATTGCGCGGATTGCGAACCATTCGGATTACGGCGGGTTGATTTGCGCGGGGGTCGGTGCGATGTTTGTGGCGCAGATTCTCGAAAACATCGGCATGACGCTTGCAATGCTCCCCGTGGTGGGCATCACGTTGCCGTTTTTGTCCTGCGGCGGTTCGTCGATGCTGGCAACCTTTTTGATGATGGGATTGATTCACAGCGTTTACGCGCATTCCAACGCGGTCCGGTCCTCGGTTGCTCTGCGCGCGCTTGGGAAATGATTCTTTTCTTTCTTGGCATAAAGAACCCTCCGAAATCATATAGTGTAGTACCTTAATACACGAAATGATTCCGGAGGTTTCGCTATGTTTATTTATTCCATGCGTGCGGGTACGCTCAAACTGATTGGTGTGATTTGTGTTGCACTGACCGTTCTGATTACACTGATTGCGTTTGTACCGACCTATACGGTGGGCAATGACGCGGTGAATGCGAGCGGGAACGCCACGGAAATCAGTTACGACAAGGTGAAAAGCGCGGACGACGTTGGCAAATTTCTGGCACAATTCGGCTGGCAGACCGACGGAAAGCCCGAAGAAGTTGGCACTGTGACCATTCCCGAGGAATTCGACAAGGTTTTTGCGGCGTACAACGAGTTGCAAAAGGAGCAGGGGCTGAATCTGTCGAAGTATCGCGGCAAGGAGGTCACGCGCTACACGTTCCGTGTGACCAACTATGAGGGCTACGAGGGCAAGGTATTTGCAAACGTTCTGGTTTATCGCAACCGCGTTGTCGGTGGTGACATCTGCTCTGCCGACACCTCCGGCTTTGTTCACGGGTTTAGCCCGAGGGAGTGAAGAAAGACCTTGAAGGGGTGAGGGAAAGACCTTGGAGGCGCAGGAGGTCCTCTTGAAAGAGGACCTCCTACCCTC
>CAZVYZ010000083.1:0-5509 GCA_964630695.1 uncultured Ruminococcus sp. | reverse complement strand
CTAAACAAGCGAATCAATTTTTACTTTGTAAATGGCGGGGTCGTGGGGGAAGTTCGGGGAGGGTCAGGGAGGTTTGGAGGGTAGGGAGCCCCTTTCAAGGGGTCTCCCTGCGCCTCCAAGGTCTCCCTGCGCCTCCAAGGTCTCCCTGCGCCTCCAAGGTCTTTCCCCTAATCCGCCGCCGAAGCGTTGAGCGAAATGTCTGCGAGGTGGTTGGCGAGAAAGTCGTAGTAGCCCGCCGCCGCAACCATCGCACCGTTGTCCCCGCAAAGGGCGCGCACGGGCATCGCCAAACGGATGCGCCTTTTCGCGCAAAGCGTCTCAAGCGCCGACCGTAAGTGCGTGTTTGCCGCAACACCGCCCGCAATCACGAGCGTCCCGAATCCGGTTTCGCGCAGAGCAAGGTCCGTCTTTTTTGCCAACGCATCCACAATTTTTGCCGTGTAAGACGCCGCAACGTCCGCGCGGTTGACCTCCTCGTGCCGCTGTTCCATGCCGTTGAGATAGTTCAAAGTCGCGGTTTTAATGCCGCTGAACGAGAAGTCCAGACCCTCTGCCAACGCAGGGGAGGGAAGTTTCAGCGCATCGGGGTTTCCCTCATATGCCAACTTGTCAAGCGCCGCACCGCCGGGGTAGGGCATTCCGATGACCCGCCCGATTTTGTCGAACGCCTCGCCCGCCGCATCGTCGCGTGTGCCGCCGATGAGACGGATGTCGGTGTAATCGCGCACCGCGTAAAAGCAGGTGTGTCCTCCCGAGACAACCAACGCGAGAAAGGGCGGGGTCAGGTCGGGGTTGGAGAGATACGCCGCCGCAATGTGTGCGTGGATGTGGTTGACCGCCACAAGCGGAATGCCGTTTGCGTAGGCAAGCGATTTTGCAAAGTTGACCCCGACCAACAAGGCGCCAATCAACCCGGGGTGGGAGGTCACCGCAACCGCGCCGATATCCGCGAGGGTTACCCCCGCCGTATCAAGCGCTTCGTGGGTAATGCCCGTGACCGCCTCAATATGTGCGCGACTTGCAATTTCGGGAACAACCCCGCCGTAGAGCCTGTGGACCTCAATCTGGGACGCAACGATGTTGGAGCAAATTCTGCGAACTCCGTCGCGCATTTCCACCACTGCGGCGGAGGTCTCGTCGCAGGAGCTTTCCATTCCTAAAATGTACATGATGTTCTCTTTCTTAAAGGAATTTCTTCCAACCGTTGATAAAGCAATCAACTTAAGGCGAAATTTGGGTAAAAGTTTTCGCCCGCCTTTTTTGGGGAGGCGGCGAAATCTCCCATACGGCGCTTTCTTTTTTGCAGCTTTGCGAAGCAAAGTGTGCTTTTCTTCTTTGCGCCTACATGGTCAAAGAAAAAAGCGTTCAAGAAATTTTATGTTTTCTTGATGGTTGTTCTTTTGGTCTACAGTAACTATCTCCCGTGCCCTCCGTCCGTTTCCCACACCATAGTGTAAGCGTCCTCCACGGGCGCGGTATAAAAGCGCCTGCGAACCCCCGCAACCGCGAACCCGCGCGAGCGGTAGAGCGCAATCGCACCGAGATTGGAGACCCGCACTTCAAGTGCAACGAGTGCCAGACCGCGCCGTACCGCCTCTGCAAGCAACGCATCCAGAAGCGCACCGCCAAGTCCCTGCCGCCGCGCGTCGGGATGCACGGCAAGATTGAGAATCTCGCCCTCATTCCCCGATGGGAGCATTCCGCCGTAGCCGAGCGCCCGCCCGTCCGCGCCGGCTGCGACAAACGCAATGCCGTCGGTCAGGTAAAGTTCCAGCGCTTTTTCACTCCATGGGGAGGAAAAGCAAAGCCGCTCCAATTCCGCCACGTCCGCAAGATGCGCACGGGAGAACGGGACTACTTCTGCGCGGTCAGTCATGCTTCGGCTCGGTTCCTGCCGCAGGCGCGCCAAAGAGCAATTCTTTCACACCTGCCGTAATTGCCGCAAGGCTTGCGCGGTAGACTTCCAAGTCGCCGCCGAACGGGTCGGGAATCGCCTGCGGCATGGTCCGCACGCGGCTTGCAACCGCGGGGAACTGCATCATCAACCCGAGCGCGTGTTCGGGGGTCATGCCGACCAGAACGTCACAGCATTCCGCGTCGGCGGCGGTCAGGCGGTGCGCGCGGTGCGCGTGATAATCGCGCGGGGGGAGCGGTTCGACGCCCGCTTCCTCCAAAGCCCGCACCGCATTTGCGGCAATCGGGTCCCCGTCGGTCGCATAAAGCCCCGCCGAGGAGACCTCGAATTCGGGGACCGTCAGCGCGCGGATGGCTTCGGGCAGTGCAAGACGGCGCGCCTCCAGAAGATGGCGTGCCACTGCCTCCGCCATCGGGGAGCGGCAGGTGTTTCCCGTGCAGACGAACAGCACGCGCGTGGGGCGGTTTTCTTCCTGCGTGCGTTCCGCCACGGGGACGGGGCGCTCGGTCAAAAGCGTTTCGGTCATGGTATTTCTCCTTTCGGAAAACGTTACTCGGTTTCGGTTTCTTCGCCGGCGGTGAAGTATTGTTCCAACGTGTCACCGACGGGGGTGTAGCATCGCGTGTCGCGGTCGTAGAGGAAGTTGGTTCCGTGACCGTTCACGTCGGACGGAAATTTGCGGTATTCCAGCATAATCCCGATTTCCGCTTTGGGGTCGGTAAGGAACAGCACCTCCAAGCGGACGTTGTAGTTTTCCGGCATTTCGTTTGCGGAAATCTTTTCTCCCTCGGTTGCAATCCGCACGAGGTCGGCGACCTGCGCCTCGTTATTCAGGACTGCCCCCACAGTGGTGTGGATACGGTTTCCGGTATAGTTGTAAAGTGCAGCCTGCACAGCGCCCAACCTGTCCAGCGTGGGGAGCGTGACGCCCTCTGCCACGTAGAGGTTCAAATCCGCGTCAGCGAGGTAGTCACTGTCGCAACCGACCACGCGGTAGAGCAAAACATCCTCCGCTTCCCCGCTTGAGATGACCGCCCGCACGTCTCCGAGACAAATGGCATAGTAGGTGACGGGGGCTTCCACATAGGCAAGTTTGCCGTCCTTGCTACGGAATGCGCCGTCCGAATAGGTCAGCACAGTCGGTCTTTTCACGCAGGCGGCAAGGGGGCAGGGGAGCAGAAGCGCAACGATTGCGAGCGCGGCAAGCCGTTTGACAAAGCCTTTCATGCGCCCTCCTCAGTAGCCGAAAACGCCGCTGAGCGAGTCGTCGTTGTCAATCCAGTCCTGCACGCGGATTTCGCGGTAGGTTTCGGCGGTATCGCGGACGATGACCGTCTCAATCCCCGCGTTGATGATTTGCCGCTTGCACATCATGCAGGAGTTGGTCCCCGCCTCCAGGTTGCCGCTGGCGGCGTCGATGCAGACGAGGTAGACGGTTGCGCCGAGCATTTGGTCGCGCGGGGCGGCGATGATGGCGTTTGCTTCCGCGTGGACCGAGCGGCAGAGTTCGTAGCGTTCTCCGCGCGGAATTTGTAGTTTATTCCGCATACAGTAGCCCAATTCACAGCAGTTTTTTCTGCCGCGCGGTGCGCCGTTGTAGCCGGTTGAAATGATGACGTCGTTCTTGACGATGATTGCGCCGTAGCGCTTGCGCAGGCAGGTGGACCGCTCTGCAACCGTTTGTGCGATGTCAAGGTAGTAGTTGGTTTTGGAAACCCGTTCCATGGCTTTTCCTCCGTTCGGGTATAATACGGCATTCTACCTCTTATTATATAACAAAATGCGCGCAATTTCAAGGACCTGCACGCACTTTTTACAATTTCTCAAACAAAAAGGGCTGTATGCCCCCGTTTGGCTTTTGTCGTGGGGTGAAAGTTTTCGCCCGCCTTTTCTAAAAGGCGGCACGAGTCCGGCGCCGTGGAGCGCCGGTCGCCGCCCGCAGGCGGCTAAATTTCCTATACGGCGCTTTCTTTTTGCCGTTTCGCGGAGCGAAACTTGCTTTTCTCTTTGCACCTACATGGTCAAAGAAAAAGCGTTCAAGAAATTTGTGCTATCTTTGGCAATGTGCTTTTTGTCTAAAGACTAAAAAGAGCGCCCCGCACCATGTGCGGGGCGCTCTCGACGCATTCCTCGGTAGGATTACTGGGGAATGACGTTGACCGCTCTCAACTTCGCGCTGTTCTTGGGGTCCGGCTCGGTCTCGAACGAGACTTTCTGACCCTCATTCAGCGTTTTGAAGCCCTCGATCTGGATTGCGGAAAAGTGAACGAACACATCATCTCCGCCGTTGTCGTTGGAAATGAAGCCGTATCCCTTTTCAGCATTGAACCACTTCACTGTTCCGGTGTTCATTTGGGTAACCTCCATCAAAAATTTCTGTACCCGAAGATTAACACGAACTGTGGGACGGGCATAAAGCACGGTTACCGCAAGGTCTGACGATCTCGAATACCTTAACAGTATAGCACATTTTGCTCCGCAAGTCAATAGATTTTCAAATAATTTTTACATTTTTTCTTTCATCTGCCGATTACCAGAAATTGTGGGTTGAATCTCCTGCCCGAATCCTGTATAATGGTAGTATCCCGGGTAAGCGGGGGAGGGTCCCCCGAGAAAGGAGTTTTTTTTCATGCGAACTCATTCTATTCGACGACGCGTATTTTCATTGGTTCTGACCGTTTGTCTGCTTCTGCCCGTTGCGGCGGTGTCGGCGTCTGCCGCTTCCTCCGACCGCTCGGTCGGCGCGGCACTCACGGCGGCAGATTTCCCGCGCGGCGCGGTCACAACGCCGGTTTTGCTGAACGGGTCCGAGGTTCTCTCGGGGGAGTGTTACCGTTTGGACGGCGTGACGTTTGTTCCTCTGCGCCGCTTCTGCGAAATTTTCGCGCCGGACGGCACGATGACGTGGAACGGTTCGACCTCCACGGCGCGCTTCCGCACGGACACGCTGGACCTTTCGGTTACGGTCGGTAAACTCTACATCACGGCGAACGGACATGCCCTCTATACGGTGGGTGCGGTCCGGAATCTCGGCGGGCATCTGTATGTGCCAATCCGCCCGCTTGCGCGCGCTTTTGTGGCGGCGCTGAAGTGGGACGCGGCGGCGTGTGCGGTTGACCTGACCCGTTCGTCGAGTTCTTCGGCGATTGCCCGCGCGTCCTACGACGCGAACGAGGTGTACTGGCTCTCCCGCATCATTTCTGCGGAAGCGTCGGTAGAGCCGTTTGTGGGGCAGATTGCGGTCGGAAACGTGGTTCTGAACCGTGTTCGGAGCCGCGAATTCCCCAACACGATTTACGGTGTGATTTTCGACCGCAAGCACGGGACGCAGTTCTCGCCTGTGGCGTTTGGAACAATCTACGAGACGCCCGAGCCGAGTTGCGTGATTGCGGCGAAGATTTGTCTTGAGGGGTATTCGGTGACCGACACGGCGCTCTACTTCTTCGACCCCGACCTCTCGACTTCCGACTGGATTAGCCGCAACTGCGTTTTTGAATTCCGCATCGGCTCCCACGAGTTTTATCACTAATAGAGGGAGGAAGACCTTGGAGGGAGGGGAGCCCCTCTTGAAAGAGGGGCTCCCCTCCCTCCAAA
>CAZVYZ010000082.1:0-5548 GCA_964630695.1 uncultured Ruminococcus sp. | reverse complement strand
GATAGCCGCACTTTTCATATTCCACCTCCCGCCCGAAACGAAAAACTTCCCCCACAACCCCGCCATCCTACAAAGCAAATCAGATTCTTGCTTCGTAAATGGCGGGGTTTTGGGGGAAGTTCTCGGGAGGTCAGGGAGGTTTGGAGGGTAGGACCCCCTCTTTCAAGAGGGGGTCCTGCGCCTCCAAGGTCTTTCCCTCTCCCCTTCCACAAATTCATCCCAATAAAGCGCGGTCGCTGGAGATGGAGAATTTTTCAAGGAGGGACTCTACCGTCAGAGACTTCTTCTCGTCACCACTGACATCCAGAATGATTTTGCCGCTGTCCATCATAATCAAACGGTTGCCGTGAGCCAAAGCGTCCCGCATATTGTGCGTCACCATCAAAGCGGTCAAGCCCTGCTCCGACACCAGACGATCGGTCAAAGCCAGAACGTTCGCCGCCGTTTTCGGGTCCAACGCCGCCGTATGCTCATCCAGAAGCAGAAGCCGAGGCTTTTGCAGAGTCGCCATCAGAAGCGTGAGCGCCTGCCGCTGACCGCCGGAGAGAAGCCCGACGCGGGAGGTCATGCGGTCCTCCAGACCAAGCCCCAATCCCGCCAATAACGCGCGGTATTTCTCCTGCTCGCCTTTCGAAATACCCCAACGGAGCGTCCGCCGCTTGCCGCGCCGCGCCGCCAGAGCCAGATTCTCCACAATCTGCATTGTCGGAGCCGTCCCCATCATCGGGTCCTGAAAAACCCTGCCGAGGAAGCGCGCCCGCGTATGCTCGGGCAGACGCGTGACGTCGTGACCGTCAATCAGAATCCGACCGCCGTCAATCGGGAAAGTCCCCGCCACCGCATTCAGAAGCGTCGACTTGCCCGCGCCGTTTCCGCCGATGACCGTTACGAAGTCCCCCTCGTTCAGGCGCAGGTTTACACCCGCAAGCGCCACGCGCTCGTTTACCGTCCCCGCGTGAAACACCTTTTTCACTTCGCATAATTCAAGCATTGCGGTCACCTCCCGTCACCCGTTTTCCGCCGAACCGCTCGTGCAACTTCCGGTTCCAGTACGGAATCGCAAGGAACACCGCCACCACCAAAGCCGACAGCAGTTTGAGCAGGTCCGTATCCAAACCGAGATAGATTACCGTCTGGTAAACCAGATAGTAGATAACGCCGCCCAAAATCACCGACGTCAGCCGGAGCGCAAAATTTTTGCAGATGCGGGAGAACAACGCGCCGCCGATGATGACCGCCGCAAGCCCGATGACAATCGCACCGCGTCCCATGTTGATGTCCGCATTGCCGAGGAACTGCGCCAGAAGCGCGCCCGCGAGCGCAACAATCCCGTTGGAAATGACCAACCCCAGAACCTTGGCGCGATTCGTATTGATTCCCTGCGCGCGGCTCATGTGCTGACTGCACCCCGTGGCACGGAGCGCCGCACCGATTTCGGTCCCGAAGAACCAGTACAGCACCGCAACAAGCACCGCCGCAAAGCCCACCAGAATGAGAATCGACCGGTTCACCCACAACTGCGCCACCAATACGCCGTAGTTCCGCGCGGACAGTGCCATGTTCGCTTTGCCGAGAATCTTCAGGTTGACCGACCACAGCATCAACTGCGTCAGAATCCCCGAAAGGATTGGCGGAATCCCCATCAGCGTGTGGAACAGCCCCGTCACAAGTCCCGCAAGCAGTCCCGCCGCAAGCGCCGCAAGCAACGCCACCCAGACGTTCACGCCTTTTGTCATCAGCACCGTGCAGACCGCCGCACCCGTGCAGATTGAACCGTCCACCGTCAGGTCGGCAAAGTCCAGAATCTTGTAGGTCAGGTAAACGCCAACCGCCATGATTCCCCAAATCAATCCCTGCACAACCGCTCCCGGCAGGGAGGCAAGATAATTCAGCATCGTGTTTCCTCCGTCACAGACGGTCAGTCCAGTTTCCCGTAGCCGCTCGGCACAGTGAAGCCCAACTCCCGACAAATCCGTTCGTTGTACAATTTTTTCGGGTTCGTGTCATAGCGGACCGCCATTTCGGAAATCTTTGCATCTCCCCGCAGGATCTCCGCCGCCATCTTGCCCGTTTCATATCCGAGCGTGTAGTAATCAATGGAGAGCGTTGCAACCCCGCATCCCGCGCAGATACCCTTTTCCCCTGCGAAAATCGGCTTCGGGTTGTCCCCCATGGCTCCGTAGATGGTCTCCGCGTTGGACGCCGCCGTGTTGTCAGTCGGAATGTAGAGCGCGTCGCATTCTGCTGCCGCCTTGCTGACCACGCCGATAATCTCGGTGGACTCGGAAAAATTATAGCGCTTCGTCGTGTAACCCGACTGTGCAAGTTCCGGCTCTATCTCCGCAATCTGGTACTCCGAGTTCGGCTCGGCAGAGCAGTACAACAATCCGATGGTCTTGGCATCGGGGAACAACTCTTTCATCGCCGCCGCCTGCACGGATGCCTGCACCTTGTCCGAAGTCCCCGAAATGTTCCCGCCGATGACGCCGTCGAAATTCTCAATCTTAAAGGTCTGCCCGTAGTCGGTGATTGAGGTTCCGAGAATCGGAATCTCGGTGGTGCTGCTCGCCGCCGCCAGAAGCGCGGGCGTTGCATTTGCAAGAATAAGGTCCACCCGCTTGGAAACGAATGTGTTTACAATCGTGCCGCAGGTGTCCGCCGACCCCGCCGCGTTCTTCCGGACGAACTCCACCTCATCGCCAAGCGCCTCGGTCAGCGCCGCCATGAAGCCCTCGGTGGCGGCATCCAGTGCATCGTGCGTGACCAACTGGCAGATGCCCACCGTGTACTTCGCTTTCTTTTTGCAGGACGCCAGTCCTCCGACCGCCGCAAGGCACGCCGTCAGCGCCGCCAACACCATACAAATAACCCGTTTTCCTGTTTTCATGTTCTTTTCCTCCTGATTATTAAAATAAAAAACGCCCCTGTATCTTTCGATACAGAGACGGATTTTCCGTGTTACCACTCTGCTTCATGTCCCCCTCACAAAGGACACCTCTTCGGGCGCAGGCACCTTTCGGCACGCCACGCTCTGCGATATGACGGTCGCTCCCGTCGCGCCTTTGGGCTTCCGCCGTTCTGCGCGCAACTCACGAAAGGTATTCGGTCACGGGTCCCCTGCCGTCTCGCACCACCCGACGGCTCTCTGTGCGCTTTCCCGCTCCTACTTGCTTCCGGTCACAGTTTTGATTGACTCATTTTATCACAGGTTTTTCGATTTGTCAAGACTTTTTCCGAATTTTTTTATTTTTTGTGCAGATTACGTCAAAATCGGGCACCTCGTGCGGCATTTCTCGGGCAGTCTCCATGCAAAATCGGAAAATGTTAAAAAGCGAAACGGTCACGGTAAAGACAAACCGCACATTTGATACTATAATGCCCTTGTAGCGGAACACTCCGCACAGTCTTTGAAAAGAGGATGAAACTATGAACAAGCATTGCATTGCGGTAAACGGTTGCGGACGGGTTGCGCGATTGGCAGGAGCCACTCCGTTCGGTCACGGTCAGTCAATCCTTGCAATGTTCGATGGCGGAGAAGCCCCCGTGAAGCCCGCCGAGACCGTAACGGTCATCGGCGTGATGGAAGGCGGCGCGCCGCGTGGCTGAAACCCCATGGACGGAAATCCGCCTCTGACGGTGCTTTCCGGCATTGGAAGAATCTTGTCTTTTTCTGAAACATCCATTCTTTTTTCCGAAAAAAGGGTTGTTTTTCCCGCTCCGATATGGTATAATGTGACGATTCAAAAATTTCAAGCCGGAGGATACCATGGATACCCTGCATTTCGATCTCTCTCACCCGCTCGGGGACTTCAAACCGCTGAATGCGGTCAACAACGGTCCCGTTCACAAACGCCACGCGGGCGACCAATACATCGACAATCTGGAGACTTACCGCGCCGCGAAGATTCCGTTCGCGCGCAACCACGACGCGTCGTTCTGCCACCAGTACGGCGGTTCGTTCACGGTTGACATCACCGCGATTTTCCCGAATTTTGACGCGGACGTCGACGCCCCCGCGTCCTACGACTTCGCCTGCACCGACGAATACATCGCGGTCACGCTGGAAGCGGGGACCGAAACGTTCTACCGTCTCGGTCAGCGGATCGAGCATGAAATCCGCAAGCACAACACCCTGCCGCCCAAGGATTTTCACAAGTGGGCGCAGATTTGCGAGCATATCATCCGCCACTACAACGAGGGTTGGGCAGACGGCTACCGTTACAACATCCGCTACTGGGAAATCTGGAACGAGCCGGACCTTGACGGCGACGACTCCCCCAACAAGCGGACGTGGGGCGGGACGAAAGCGCAGTTCTTTGAACTTTACGAGATTACCGCGAAGCACTTGAAGTCCCGTTTTCCGAATCTCATGATTGGCGGACCCGCTTTGGCGCACAATCAGGAATGGGCGGAGGAATTTCTGGCGCTTGCGGAAGAGAGAAGCATTCCGCTTGACTTCTTCTCATGGCACGTTTACGGCACGACGCCGGAAAAGGTCATGGGGCGCGCGGCGCGTTTCCGTGAGATGCTCGACCGCCACGGGTTCACGTCGACGCAGAGCATTCTGAACGAATGGAACTACGTGCGCAACTGGGACACGGAATACGTTTACTCCATTCATCAAATCCTGCGTTTGAAAGGTGCATCTTTCACGCTCGCCTGCATGTGCGAGGCGCAAAAGTCGTCGATTGACATGCTGATGTACTACGACGCACGTCCGTGTGCGCTCAACGGTCTTTTTGCGCCCTACACGTTGGAGCCGCTGAAAGGGTACTATCCGTTCCTTTGGTACGGGATGCTTTACGGCAGGCGGGAGATTCGCGCCGCAAATACGGCGGAGAATATCTACTCGCTTTGCGGCATAGATGAAAACGGCAAGACGCTAACGCTTCTGACGCACTACGATGAGGACGACTCCGCGGCGGAGCGGTCGGTAGCGCTCGATTTCGGGAGGCAGTCGGTTTACGAGGTTTATCTTCTCGACAACGCGCACGACGGGGTTCTCCTTTGCGAGACGAGCGACCCGGTATTCACGCTGCCTGTTCACACCTGTTTGTTGGTGAAGGAAAAGTAAAGACCTCGGGCTTTGCCCGAACCCACAAGGGGCTTCTTGAAAGAAGCCCCTTGACCGCAAGAACTTTAACAAAGGGGGATTTTTACCCCTTGCTTTTTATTGTACAGATTTTGGTGTAGCCGTACACGCTCTACGAATTCCGGCTGCTCCGCGCCCAATCCCGTCCAGCGGGATTGGCAAGGCGGCTATCGCCGCTCGCTCCGCTACCGGATAGAAATGGTAGGATGTTAGTTATTAACGGGGGCGAGGGAATGCGGAGCGTTCCCTTCGGATTGCGCCCCTGAAAGGTGTGTAACCGCTGGATTATAAAATCAACAATCAGAGGCACTATGTTCGCACTTCGTTTGTCTGAGTGAAAAGGTTTGGGGTGTCCGGAGGGGTGACGGTCGCTTTGCGACCGTCAGTAGCGAAGCGTTGCTTTCCTTAAGGCAATACCGCGCAATTCCGATGGTGAAATCGCGAAGCCGGATTTTT
>CAZVYZ010000081.1:0-5792 GCA_964630695.1 uncultured Ruminococcus sp. | reverse complement strand
AACCAACAACCTGCTGATTACAAATCAGCTGCTCTGCCATTGAGCCACACCAGCGACGACCTTCGCAAAGGTACCTTCGCTTCGGAACACCTGTATTATACCATACTCCCGTGCCTTTGTCAAGCCCTTTTCAAAAAAAAATGATTTTGCCGCCGACTTTTTTTCAAAAGTATCTTGACAAATCAAGCCAAATCGGGTATAATGATATATGTTCCGCTCGGGAGACCTTTGCGGTATCCCGTCGGTTTTGATAAAGCCGGAATGATTCCGGTCCCTGAATATGCTGGTGTAGCACAGTGGTAGTGCAGCTGATTCGTAATCAGCAGGTCGTAAGTTCAAATCTTATCACCAGCTCCAAAAAACGAACGCTTCGGCGTTCGTTTTTTTTATTTTCATCTTGACTTTTTCCGCTTTTTGTGTTATAC
Source organism: uncultured Ruminococcus sp. (assembly GCA_964630695.1). Classification (GTDB taxonomy): domain Bacteria; phylum Bacillota; class Clostridia; order Oscillospirales; family CAG-272; genus UMGS1865. The sequence continues at coordinate 5,367 of CAZVYZ010000081.1, read as the reverse complement.
TTTTCCTACAAGTATGACGAAAGGGGAGGACTATGGCAAAGGGAAAGCAAATCCTCGGTCTGCCGAAAGGGAAGCACCTGTTCGGAACTGCCAAGGTCGGGGAAAAGGGACAGATCGTGATTCCGAAAGAAGCGCGCGAACTGTTCGGCATCAAAGCGGGCGATACGCTTCTGATTCTCGGCGACGAGCGGGTCGGCATCATCGCAACGGCGCCCGACGTCATGAACGACACCGCATATCGCGTGTTTCACAAGATAGAGGACGGCTGACGCGCGGCGGCAGGCTCGGATGGTTTGGTTTATCGTTTATCATTTGATTCGGAAAGGAATTTCTTACAATTATGTCTGTTATGCAACGGTTGGTATTGATTTGCGCGGGGCTGGCGGCGATTTGCGCCGTGAGCCGTGCCGCGCTGAAACAGAAGCGCGAGGAGCGCGGGGAGTCCGGAACCTGCGGCGGAAAAACAGGTGACCCGAAGCCTGCGGCGGCAGAGCCGGAACTTGCGGCAAAGCCCGTCAATCGCGGAATGCGCGCGGTCGGACTGATTCTCGCGGTTCTGCTGTTCTGCGCCGCCGCAGTGGTCGGCGGGACGGCGTTGGCCCGTATCGGGTCCGACGCGGGGGAGATTACGGGACCCGTGACGGCGGAATTCGTCCGTGCGAATACGGCGGAGGATGAGGGCTACGACGAGGACAACACGGTCTGTCGCGTGGAATACACGAGCGACGCGACCGATGCGGTCCTCGCAGTGGAGTACGGTTACGGGGAGTGGGAAGCGCTCCCTGAGGGACATCGGCTGACGGGGTACGTCTATCGGTCCGAAAAGAAAAATGCCGAGGTGGCGTTCGCGACCGAGGCGGACGAAGCGACGGTCCGTGCGGGACTGCGCGAGGTGATGACCGACCGAGAAGCCATGCGGCTGAATTTTGCGTTGGCGTTGCTTCTGGTGTCGGTCGGGACGGTCATCATGTCCTGCGGCTGGCGGTTTTACTCGGCTTACGAAAAGATTTGGTTCCTGTCGATTCTGGTTCTGGCGGCGGTTTTCGGAATTCTGTTTCCCGAGGAGGATTGCAACGGCATCAGCGGAATCGTCATCATGGCGCTGTATCTGTTGGATACGTTGCTCAACATCTGGTGCGAGTTGCTGATTTCCAAACAGAGCAAGTGGAATTTCATCGTTTCGGTGTTCGTGGAGATTGCCGAAATCGGCATCTGTGTTCTGCTCCGCTACCGTTTCGCAACGATGGCGACCACGCTGTTCTTCTGGTTGCCGATTGACATCATCAGTTTTGTGAACTGGCACCGCCACCCCGACCGCCGCGAGGAGGAACTCACGGTTGTGCGGACCCTGCGCGGTTGGCAGGAGGCGTTGGTTCTGGTCGGCATTGCGGCGTGGACGTTCGGGCTTGGGTATCTGCTGACCCGTCTGGATGTTGGGACTGACCTGTTCGGCGGGGACGAGATTCTTGCCACGTTGGTGATTTATCTGGACGCCTGCGCGTCTGCGGTCGGTGTGGCGAACGGCTTGTTCATCCTCTTCCGGTTCCGCGAGCAATGGGTGGCTTGGATTACCTGCGCGATTCTGGAAGCCGTCATCAATGTTCTGTCGGGGCAGTACGTGCTTCTTGTTCTCAAGGCAGGCTATGTGACGAACTCGGTTTACGGCTACGTCAAGTGGACGAAATATATCAAGGGAGCGGAGCAGCGCGGGGACAACGCCGCACTGCCGTCCGCCTGAGACTGCCGCGCAAATACGGAAGAAGCCCCCGCCTGCAGCCATGCTGCAGGCGGGGGCTTTCGCACGTTGCGGATTTTCCGGCGGCGCGCTGTGTTTTATACCATCAGATATTTCACGCCCGTGAGGGAATCGGCTGAATCGGCGGCGGGCGCCTGCGCCAGTGCGTTTTTGGCACAGAGGTCGGCAACGGGTACGTGATAGCGCTTTGCCACGCTCCAGAGCGTGTCGTCCTTGGCGGGGTAGCAGACCGTAAAGACTGCCCCGGGCGCCTGCCATGCCGCACCGACTGCCGTCTCGGTCAGGACCGACGCCACCCGCTCTCCGCGCAAAGTGCCGCTGATTGCAATCTCCGCGTCAAGCGCCAACTTTTCCCCGTCAATCCGCGCGCGGCAACCGATAACCTCGGCGGAAAGTTCCGAAGCCGTTACCGCTTCTGCTCCGCCGTCCGTCTCGTATCGCACGGGGACTTCCACCTCCTGCACCGTGTAATCGTCCTCCGTGGCAAGGATTAAGCGGAAACGGCACTTGCCGCCGATGCGGCATTTTCCGCGTTCCGTCTCCACGTCTCCGAGCGTCACCGTGCCGTCCGTGTCCACAATCCGCGCACCTGCGGGAATGCCGGCTTCCTCCCGTGTCTCTGTGTGGTTTACGGAGAAATTCCCGCATACGCATCCGAGCGCGGTCGGAACCGTGATTTCCTGCACGTTCGTCACGCATTCGGCTTCGGTCGAATACGCGTCCCGAATCAGGGAGACCGCCTCGTTCCGTTGCGCACGAACCGATAGAGAGACCGTTACGTCACAGCCGATTTTTCCGTCCTCCACCGTCACGCGCAAATCGCGGCAATCCCCCGTGGCGCACGCTTCGCAGTTGACCTCCATGCCGTCGGTCGGGACCGTCTGCGAAAACGGAATCCGCCTCTGGACCGTGTAAATTTCTCCCGTTGCGTCATGACTGCAGAGCAGTTTCAGGCAGACTTCTCCGCGGCAGGTCACGGTCCCGCTTCCCGCGGTTGCCTCGGTGATGAACACCTGCCCGTCGGCGGAGATGACGCGCACGTCGCCCTCGCGCGGGTCGCAGAGAATTTCGTCCCCCAATTCAAACGGTTCGCTGTTGCCGAGGAACAGCCGCGCGCTGTCGCATTCTCCCGACAGCCGTTGCATTCCCGTCGCCTGTCCCACGGGGTCCGGAAAGACCCGCGTTCCGAAGAGTTGTGCGCGGGAGCGCAATCTGCATCGCAGGGTCAGTTTGCGCGGTGCCATCACGCGCCCCGAGACGTTTTCGGGGCGGCTGTCAACGTCGCAAATCAAGCCCTCGCCTGCGTCGAAGTCGGCAGGAAGTTCAATGGGAAATGCAAAGCGATATTCTCCTGTTTGCGTTGCGCAGTAAAGCGCCCCGTCCGCGCCCGAATAGAGAATGGCGTATTCAACCGTACCCGAGCATTCGGCGTTTCCCGCGCCGATGTAGGTGTCGGCGGGCGACACCTTTGCCTGCACGCGCAACAGCCGCTTGATTTCGGGGCGGTAGTCCGGCAGGTCAAAGTCCTCCGAGAGTTCGGTCACAATCTGCCGCTCGCCGAGCGGTGCCTGCATCCGCGTGGTCTGCCGTTGTTCTGTCTTTTTTGTGGTGGTTCGATTCTGGTTCATCTCCGTCGCTCCTTTATTGGTTTTTACCCCATTCTATGCACGCGGGATGAAAAAAAGAACGCGGGAACGCAATGGGGGACTTCGTTCAGGAAGTTCCCCCGTCGCATCCCGCGTCCCCGACGATTGTGGTTGCCCACGTGCCGCGACGGACGAGAAGCAGACCGATGGTGCATTTGGAGAGGTCAATCAACTGACAGCAGAGATAGATGACCGTGATGGGTAGAGCGGTGAAGCGGACCAGACAGAACGCGAGCGACACGCTGATCGCCCACGCATAGACCGAGTCGAAAAGAAAGGTGATAACGGTCTTTCCGCCCGAGCGGAGTGTGAAGTAGGAGGCATTTGTGAACGCGTGGATGGGTGCCGCCAACGCTGCGACCCGCATGAACGACCGCGCAAGTTCTTTGACTGCGGGGGTCGTGTTGTAGATGTCGGGAAAGAAGAACGAGCAGGCAAAGATGACCGCCGTGGTTGCAAATCCCGTCAGGAGGGAGAGGGTCATCAGCCGCGGTGCGTCCTCTCTTGCCCTGTCGCGTCCCGCGGCGCCCAAGGTTTGCCCCAGAACGATTGCAATCGCGGTTCCGAGCGACATATACAGCACCGATGCGGTGTCGAAAAACGCGTTGGAAATGCTCAGCGCGGGGACGACGTCGGTACCGGACGCCGAATAGCACTGCATGAGCATTGCCTGCGCCATTGCCCAGAGTGTTTCGTTGACCAGAAGCGGGGTTCCCGTAACGAAGATTTTGCGCGTCAGGGTTCCCGAAATCCGCAGGGAGCGGTACAGACCCTTTGCGAACCGGCATTTCTGCGTGTGGATATGGGTCCAGATTGCGACGAGCGCAAGTTCGGCAAACCGCGCGATGACGGTTGCGAGTGCCGCGCCGCGCACGCCCATCACGGGCGCGCCGAATTTGCCGAAAATCAGGACGTAGTTGAGCGTTCCGTTGACCGCAACGCCCGCGATTCCCGTGACCATCGGCGGCATTGCGTGTCCGCACTCGCGCAGCGTTCCCGAGTAGACCTGTGTGAGCGCGGTGGGGAGCATTCCGACCATCACGACGGCGAGGTACTGTTTTGCGTAGTGCATGACGAGCGCGGGGTCATTTCCATCGCCCTCCGCCCGCAGGTAGAGTTTCATCAGGCTTTCCCCACAGGTCAGGAAAAGGACCGTGGCGGCGCCGCAGAGGATGAGTGCGCAGTACAGTTTATAACGGAACGTCTGCCGGATGCCCTCGTCATCCCCTTTGCCGTAAAACTGTGCGGTGAACAGTCCCGCGCCCGAGACTGCCCCGAAGATGCACAGAAAATAGACGAACATCAGTTGGTTGACAATGGTCACGCCCGACATCTGCTCCGTCCCGACCTGCCCGACCATGACGTTATCAAGCAGGCTGATGAAATTGCTGATTGCGTTCTGGACGGCAATCGGGATTGTCACTGCCAGAACGGTACGATAAAACGCTTTATTTCCGAAAAATTTACTCATTTTTAGACCTTTAAGACCATGGGGCTTTGCCCCGAACTTAAGACCTCGGGCTTTGCCCCGAACTTAAGACCTCGGGCTTTGCCCGAACTTAAGACCTCGGGGCTTTGCCCCAAACCCTACTTAGAAAACTTTTGAAAAAGTTTTCTAAGAACTTTCAAAACTTTAATCAAGGGGGATTTTACCCTTGCTTTTATGTGGTACTGATTTTTTGTAGCCGTATGCGCTCTACGAATTCCGGCTGCTACGAGACCAATTCCGTCAAGCGGAATTGGCACGACTGTCGTCTCTCTCCGCTACCGGATAGAAATAGTAAGACCTCGGGACCCTGTCCCGAACCCTGCTTAGAAAACTTTTGAAAAAGTTTTCTAAGAACTTTCAAAACTTTAACCAATGGGATTTTACCCTTATGTTTCGGTGCGCGAATTTCTTATATAGCCACATATGCTCTACGCATTCCGGCTGCTCCCGCGCCCAATCCCGTCCAGCGGGATTGG
>CAZVYZ010000080.1:0-5839 GCA_964630695.1 uncultured Ruminococcus sp. | reverse complement strand
TTCTAACCTTTTCAACGTATCGTTTTGCACTCACCAAACGAGCGCGAAGCCGCACAATCAAACAATTCCACACATCCCAATCGACAAAAACTTTCCCACAGGACCCCGCCACCATGCCAAGCAAATCAAATTTCCACTTTGTAAATGGCGGGGTCGTGGGGGAAGTTCTCGGGAGGAGAGGGAGGCTTGAAGGGAGGGGACCCCCTCTTTCAAGAGGGGGTCCCCTCCCTTCAAGGTCTTCTCCTCTTCCCTCAAATTAGCACTCCGGAGAGATGTTTACAATTCGTTCACAAGAAAATTTGGAAAAGGGCTTGACAAAACGCTGAAAAAGTGGTAAATTGATACCGTAGATTAGCACTCGGACATTTAGAGTGCTAAAATGCAAGAAAAAAGGGGAGAGGAGTGACCGGTGTTGGAACCGAAAGAATTGAGCGAGCGAAAAAAGCAGATACTCAAAGCGGTGGTCGACGCGCATATCGAGGGCGGAGAACCGGTCGGGTCCAAAGCAGTCCTCCAGACAGGACAACTCGGATGCTCGTCCGCAACCGTCCGGAACGAAATGGCGGAACTGGAGGAAATGGGGTACCTCGAACAACCCCATGCCTCGGCGGGGCGGATCCCAAGCGAAATGGGGTATCGGTTTTACGTCAATTCCCTTTTGGAGCATTACGCCATGACGGCAGGGGAAATCGCGCAGATTAACCACCTGTTGCGGGTCAAAATGGGGGAGTTGGACCAGATTCTCTCCGCCGCATCAAGTCTTGCATCCTCGCTGACCAACTATACGGGTTTTGCGGTGCGTCCCAAACTCGGGTCGGTGACGGTCACGAAGTTTGAGGGCATCTATCTGGAGAGCGACCACTTCATTCTGGTTGCGGTCCTCTCAACGGGGAGCGTCAAGACCAAGCATATCACCCCGAACCTGCATGTCACGCAGGAAACGGTTGCAACGCTGACCGAAATGCTCAACCGCTACCTGCCCGGGCTGACAGTCGACCGCATCACTCTTTCCACCATTATGGAAATGGAGAACGACCTCGGAGAGAACGCCGCGCTGGCGGGACAGACCGTCAAGGTCATCTACGAACTGCTTCGTGAAGCGGACGAGGGGGAGATGAAAGTCAGTGGCATCAACCATCTGCTCCAGTACCCCGAATACAGCGACCGCGGGCAGTTTCAGGAGTTGCTCGGCGCACTGGAAAAGAAAGAGGACATCCTTGATTTGGTCTCGCGCAGTCAGGCGAGCGACGACATCAACGTGCTGATCGGGTCGGAGAGCCGCGTGGAGGTCATGAATAACTCCGCGTTGGTCTTCAAACCGATTGTCAAGGACGGCAAAACACTGGGCGCCATCGGCGTCCTGGGACCGAGACGGATGGACTACGCAAAGGTGCTTGCGACCCTGCAGGGGCTGAGCGGAAATATTGAGGACATCATAGGGTCGAAACAAACGAGTGAAAGTGAGGGAGAGAACCCCGATGAGTAGTGAAGAAAAGAACGGGAGCGCCACGGCGGAAAAGGAAATGCCGCAGGCGGACCCCGTAAAGAATGAAAATAAGGAGAAAGACGCGAAACGGCGACTGAAGAAGTTGGAGAACGAGGTCGCGGAGTTGAAAAAGCAATTGGAAGCGGCAAAGGAAGCATCGGCGGCGGAGAATGACAAGTACCTGCGCATGATGGCGGAATACGATAACTTCCGAAAGCGGAGCGCAAAGGAAAAAGAGGGCATTTACGCGGACGCATACAGCGACTGCGTGAAGAACCTGTTGCCGGTTCTGGACAATCTGGAGCGGGCGGAGAAGTGCGACCAACTTGACGCGCTGAAAAAGGGCGTGGAAATGACGTTGAAAGAGTTTCACGGTGCGTTTGAAAAGTTGGGAATCACCGAGGTGGAAACCGACCGGTTTGACCCGAATCTGCACAACGCGGTGATGCACATTGAGGATGACAGCCTCGGAGAGTCGGCAATCGTTGAGGTATTCCAGAAAGGATACCAAAAGGACGGCAAGGTCATTCGGTACGCGATGGTAAAAGTCGCGAACTGAGAACAGATACAAATATTTGAATGTTTTGAGTATCAACTGATACGGAGGGATTTATTATGGGAAAGATTATCGGTATTGATTTGGGAACAACAAACTCCTGTGTGGCGGTTTACGAAGGCTCGGAGCCTATCGTGATTCCGAATCCCGAAGGCGCGCGCACAACGCCGTCCGTCGTGGCATTCTCCAAGACGGGCGAGAGAATGGTGGGTCAGGTTGCCAAGAGACAGGCAATCACCAACCCCGACCGCACCATCATTTCAATCAAGCGGCAGATGGGTACCACCTATAAAAAGGAAATCGACGGCAAGTCCTATACGCCGCAGGAAATTTCGGCAATGATTCTGCAAAAACTGAAAGCGGACGCAGAGGCATATCTCGGAACAACGGTCAGCCAGGCGGTCATCACCGTTCCGGCGTATTTCTCGGACGCACAGCGTCAGGCAACCAAGGACGCGGGCAAAATCGCGGGTCTGGAAGTGCTGAGAATCATCAACGAGCCGACGGCGGCGGCGCTTGCCTACGGCATGGATAAGGAAGCAAACCAGAAGATCATGGTCTTTGACCTCGGCGGCGGTACGTTCGACGTGTCGCTGTTGGAGATTTCGGACGGCGTGTTTGAAGTGCTTGCCACCAACGGCGATACCCACCTCGGCGGCGACGACTTCGACCAGAGAGTCATTGACTGGATGGCGGATCGCTTCCAGCACGAGCATGGAATCGATTTGCGCAAGGATAAGATGGTCCTGCAAAGACTGCGTGACGCGGCGGAGAAAGCAAAGATTGAGTTGTCCGGCATGACGAGCACGTCGATTAACCTGCCGTTCATCACTGCAACTGCGGAGAGACCGCTTCACTTTGAAGCAACCCTGACCAGAGCCGAGTTCGACCGCATCACGGCGGACTTGGTGGAGCGCACGATGGTTCCGACCAAGAAAGCGCTGGCGGATGCGGGTCTGAACGTGAACCAGATTGACAAGGTGCTTCTGGTCGGTGGTTCGACGAGAATTCCCGCGGTTCAGGAAGCCGTGAAGAAATTCATCGGCAAGGAGCCGTTCAAGGGCATCAACCCCGACGAATGCGTTGCAATCGGTGCGGCAATTCAGGGCGGCGTGCTTGGCGGAGAAGTCAAGGATTTGCTGTTGCTGGACGTCACCCCGCTGTCGCTCGGCATCGAGACGCTCGGCGGTGTGTTCAATAAGATCATCGACCGGAACACCACGATTCCGGTGAAGAAGAGTCAGGTTTACTCCACTGCGGCGGACGGTCAGACCTCAGTTGAGATTCACGTCCTGCAGGGCGAGCGCGAGATGGCGGCGCACAACACCACGCTGGGTCGCTTCATCCTCGACGGCATTACGCCGGCACCCCGCGGCGTGCCGCAGATTGAAGTCACCTTTGATATTGACGCAAACGGCATTGTGAACGTCACGGCAAAGGATAAGGGAACGGGCAAGGAACAGCACATTACCATCACTTCTTCCACCAACATGAGCAAAGAGGACATTGACCGCGCCGTGAAGGACGCGGAGAAGTTCGCGGAGCAGGACAGAAAAGAGAAAGAGGCTGTGGACGTCCGCAACCGTGCCGAGAGCATGATTTTCCAGAGCGAAAAGACGCTGACAGACCTTGGCGATAAGGCAGACCCTGCGGATGCGCAGACGGTCAAGGATGCGATTGAGAAGTTGCGTGAGACGCTGAAAGGCAACGACACCGAGGCAATCAAGGCAGACACCGAGGCGGTTGAAAAGGCGTTCTACAAGATTTCCGAGAAGTTGTACAGCCAGCAGGCGGGCGCGCAGGGGGCTGACCCGAACATGGGCGGCAATGCGGGTTCCGACAACGGCGGCAATGACGGCGGCACCTACTACAACGCCAATTATGAGGACCATTCGCAGCAATAAGCGGTAGTGCCTACGGGAAAGGGCTTCGGCTCTTTCCCGCAGACCGTAACGAGACAATCGGCTTTTGCCGTGGTGAAAGTTTTCGCCCGCCTTTTTCAAAAGGCGGCGCGGTCGAGGACGCGGAGTCCTCGTCGCCGTCCGCAGACGGCGAAATTCTTTATCGGCGCTTTCTTTTTGCTAAGCTTTTTCTTTGCGCCTACATGGTCAAAGAAAAAGCGTCTAAAAGGTGCGCGCTTTTTGGGGCGATGTGCTTTTTGTTTGCAACTTACGGGAAAGGGCTTCGGCTCTTTCCCGTTACGGTGTTTTCGGTGTGACCAATCACAAGGGAGTTGATCGGATGGCAGAAAAAAGAGATTACTATGAGGTTCTGGGCGTTGACAAGAATGCCGACGCGGGAACCATCAAAAAAGCATACTATCAGTTGGCAAAAAAGTACCACCCCGACGCAAATCCCGGGGACAAGGCGGCTGAGGAAAAATTCAAGGAAGCGAACGAGGCGTATGCCGTTCTTTCCGACGCGGACAAGCGGGCGAAGTACGACCAATACGGTCACGCGGCGTTTGACCCCTCCATGGGAGGCGGTAGCGGCGGGTTCGGTGGCTTTGGCGGCTTTGAGGACTTCGACCTCGGCGACATTCTGGGCGGAATGTTCGGCGGCGCGTTCGGCGGAGGTCGGTCGCGCAGGAGCAACGGACCGATGCAGGGTGAGGACATTGCCCTGAGCGTGACGATTACATTTGAGGAAGCGGCGTTCGGCGTGAAGAAAGACGTTTCCTACAGCCGTGTATGCCGTTGCCCCGACTGTCACGGGACGGGTGCGGCGAACGGCGAGACACCGCAGACCTGCACTGCCTGCGGCGGTTCCGGACAGGTCAAGCGGATTCAGCGCATGGGCGGGATGTCGTTCCAGACCACGGCGACCTGCGAGGCTTGCCGCGGAGCGGGGAAGATTATCAAGACTCCCTGCGCGAAGTGCCGCGGGAGCGGGATGGTACGCGAGACGAAGCGCCTGACCGTATCGATTCCTGCGGGTATTGACAACGGCGAGCGGATTGCTCTGCGCGGACAGGGCTGTGACGGCAGAAACGGCGGACCTGCGGGTGACCTCATCATCACGGTTGGGGTCCGCAAGCACAGTTTCTTTGAGCGGGACGGCTACAATCTGCTTTGCGAGATTCCGCTGACGATTCCCGAAGCGACGCTCGGTGCCGAAATCAAGGTGCCGACGCTTGAGGGGGACTTACCCTACACGATTCCCGAGGGGACACAGACGGGAACGGTATTCACGGTACGCGGCAAGGGAATTCCGTACGTCAACAGTTCGCGTCGCGGCGACCTGATTTTCCGCGTGAACGTTGAGATTCCGAGGGGCTTGAACGACAAGCAAAAGGACGCGATGCGTGCGTTTGCCGATGCTTGCGGCGAGGTGAACTACGCCAAGCACAAGCAATTCTTCCGCAAGATTTTCGGTCAGGGGAAGAAATAAGGGAGACCTTGGGGGATAGGAAGACCTTGGAGGCGCAGGCCCCCCTCTTTCGGAGAGGGGGTTAACGCGGCAAAGCCGCTATTGACAAGATTTTGCGTTGCAAAATCTGTCACCTACCCTCCAAACCTCCCTGACCTCCCGAGAACTTCCCCCACGACCCCGCCATTACAGGAGCGAAAATTTGATTCGCTTTGTAGGATGGCGGGGTCATGGGGGAAGTTTTTGTCATTTGGGAGGTACGGGGTTGTTACAGAGTGCGGCTATCGCACTCGTTTGGTGGGGGTATTTTTCTCATCAGATGAGAGTTACATTTTGACCGGTGCGGAACGACCCATGTGTCGTTCCGTTTCGTTTGGAAGATACTTGCTGACTGCAATATAATACCTTACGCACTGCCGAGATTCCGC
>CAZVYZ010000079.1:0-5979 GCA_964630695.1 uncultured Ruminococcus sp. | reverse complement strand
GACTTCTCCTTAAGAAGTCCCCTAAGCAGGGCTTGGGACAGAGTCCCAAGGTCTTAATCAAGATACCCCTCCCTGTAAAGCAACTCCGCAATCAGAACCGCACCACCTGCCGCACCGCGGAGGGTGTTGTGAGAAAGACCGACAAACTTGTAGTCAAAGAGCGAGTCCTCGCGAAGCCTGCCGACGGAAATGCCCATCCCACCCTCAAGATCGCGGTCGAGACGTGCCTGCGGACGCGCGTCATCCTCAAAATAGGTGATAAATTGCGCGGGCGCGTGCGGGAGTTTCAGCGATTGCGGCTTGCCCGAGTAGGTTCGCCAAGCGTCGAGAATCTGCTCGCGCGACGGTTTCTCGCGGAACTTTACAAAGACCGCCGCCGTGTGACCGTCCGAAACCGGAACGCGAATGCACTGCGTCGTGATGAGCGGGGCGGGCGCTTTGACAATCTGCCCGTTTTCCACATGCCCCCAGACTTTGAGCGGCTCCTGCTCGCTCTTCTCTTCCTCTCCCGCAATGTAGGGAATCACGTTATCCACCATCTCGGGCCACTCACGGAACGTCTTGCCCGCCCCCGAGATTGCCTGATAGGTCGTCGCAACCACCTGCTCAATACCGAACGGCAAGAGCGGCGTCAGCGCGGGAACGTAGGACTGAATCGAGCAGTTCGGCTTGACCGCAATGAACCCGCGGCGGGTCCCCAAACGCTTCTTCTGCGCGTCAATGACCGCCAGATGCGCATCGTTGATTTCGGGAATCACCATCGGGACGTCGGGCGTCCAACGGTTCGCCGAGTTGTTGGAAACAACGGGAAGTTCGGCATGCGCGTAGGCTTCCTCAAGTGCTTTCGTCTCGTCCTTTTTCATGTTGACCGCGCAGAATACGAAATCGCATTTTGCAGCCATCGCGGGGATGTCGGCGGCGTCCGTTATCACCATGTCGCGCACGGCGGCGGGAATCGGGACCGCCATTTTCCAACGTCCCTCAACCGCTTTTTCGTAAGTCTGCCCCGCAGACCGCGCGGAAGCCGCAAGCGCAGTCACCTCAAAATAGGGGTGACCGTCCAGAAGCGTTAAAAAGCGCTGACCGACCATGCCCGTCGCGCCGATAATACCGACTTTTTTCTTTTCCATGTTTCTACCTGCCCTCCGGTACTGAGATGATTACAGTATATTATATTCCATTATACCGCATTTGTGACGGAATTGCAAGCCCTTTTTGCGAATTTCTTCGGAAAATACAAAAAAATCATCCCGCAAAGCCGAAATTTTGCAGGAATCGGGACGAAAATATTCAAATTCGGAGGACCAAATGAAATTACACTATGTCGCAACCTGCCTGTTCGGACTGGAAAAACCGCTTGGCGAAGAGTTGGACGCGCTGGGACTTGCGCGCACGGGAACCATGGACGGGCGGGTCTTTTTCGAGGGGGACGAACACGCACTGGCGCGCGCGAATCTCTGCCTGCGGTGCGCCGAACGGGTGTTTTTGTCGCTCGGGCAATTTCCCGCGGAGAACTTCGCCGCGCTCTTTGAGGGGACCAAAGCGCTCCCTTGGGAGGACTGGATTGGGCGGAGCGACGCGTTTCCCGTCAAAGGTCACGCCATCAAAAGCAAACTGCACTCTCTGCCCGATTGCCAGAGCATCGTCAAAAAAGCGGTGGTCGACCGCCTGTCGGGCGCTTACGGGCAGAAGTGGTTCGCCGAAACGGGCGTGAAATACCAAATCGAATTCTTCATCTTCAAAGACGTGGCACACCTGATGATTGACACGTCTGGCGTGACCCTGCATAAGCGCGGCTACCGCCCCGACGCGGGCGAAGCCCCGCTGCGCGAAACGCTTGCCGCGGCGTTGGCGCTCAATGCCAGACCGCGCGCGGACGTCCTGTTCTGGGACCCTATGTGCGGCTCGGGGACCATTGCAATCGAGGCGGCAATGATTCTTTCCAACCGCGCCCCGGGGTTGGGGCGGTCCTTTGCGGCGGAAGATTTCCCGCAGATTCCCCGCGCAGTCTGGACGGACGAGCGGGCGCGCGCCGACGCGGCAATCCTGCGTGACGCGGACTACGAGGTCTGGGCTTCCGACATCGACGAGGAAATTCTGGACGTGACCTACGAAAATGCCCTGCGCGCAGGCGTGGAGGACCAAATCCGCATCTTCAATGCCGACGTGCGGAAAATCGAAAAGCCCGACCGCCGCGGAACCATCGTCTGCAATCCGCCCTACGGCGAACGCCTGATGACCCCCGAGACTGCCGCCGCGCTCTACCGCGAAATGGGCAACCACCTCCGGACGTTTGCCCCGTGGCATCTCTATGTCATTACCTCCAACCCGCAGTTCGAGCGCCTGTTCGGTCACAAAGCCGATAAGGTCCGCAAACTCTACAACGGCATGATTCCCTGCAACCTTTATCAGTATTTCAAGTACGAAAAAGAACGCGGAGGACGCGAAGGACGCGGGGGATGCGCTGGGGGCACTTCTTGAAAGAAGTGTCCCCAGACCCCCTCAAGAACTTTCAACAAGGTTTATTGTGGGTGCGAACATAGTGCGCTGAACGAAAAAACGAAAAAACGGAACGACACACGGGTCGTTCCCTACAACGCTGATATTTCGGCGCTACCGTAGGGAACGACCCGTGTGTCGTTCCGCGCATCCCCACGCAGAAATAACCACCCACCAATCGGGCGCGATAGCCGCACACTGCAACAAATCCGCACTTCCCAAAACCTACAAAAACTTCCCCCATGACCCCGCCACTTAACGAAAGCGAAACAAATCTTCGCTTTGACAAGGGCGGGGTCGTGGGGGAAGTTCTCGGAGGGTCAGGGAGGTTTGGAGGGAGAGGGAACCCTCTTTCAAGAGGGTTCCCTCTCCCTCCAAGGTCTTTCCCGCGCCTCCAAGGTCTTTCTTCATCCCCGCATCTCCTCCGCGAGAGCCTGTACCTGCGCGGCGCTCTCGGCATTCAGAGCAGAGCGGACGCGGACAACCGTGTCGGTGAAGGACAGATCCTTGCAGTTTTCCAATAGCCCGCGCATGACCTTCGCCGCAAGCGGCGCCCAACTGCCGTTTTCCATCAACCCGATTCGGCGGGAGCGGAATCCGCGCTCGGCAAGTCCCGTCAGATAAGCCCGCATGGGCGGGAAAATATCGCCGTTGTAGGTCGTTGTCGCAAGCACCAAACGGTCGTAACGGAATGCCGCCGCAATCGCTGCAGGAATATCGTCATGCGACAGATCGTACACAACCACCGATTCGCCGCACGCCCGCAAACGGTCGGCAAGCAGACCGACAGCCCGACGCGTGTTGCCGTAAACCGAGGTGTAAGCAATTACGATTCCGGACTCTTCGGGCGTGTAGGAGGACCACTTGTCGTAAAGTCCCAGATAGTACCCGAGATTTTCGGTCAGAACCGGACCGTGCAAAGGGCAGATTGCGCGGATGTCAAGCGCCGATGCCTTTTTCAGAAGCGCCTGTACCTGCGCGCCGTACTTGCCTACAATGCCGATATAGTATCGCCGCGCTTCGTCCGCCCAGTCGGCAACCGTGTCGCAGGCGCCGAATTTCCCGAACCCGTCCGCCGAAAACAAGACATGGTCATATTCGTCGTAGGTCACCATCACCTCCGGCCAGTGAACCATCGGCGCGGCGAGAAAGCGCAACGTGTGCCGCCCGAGCGGGAGGGAATCGCCCTCCTTGACCACCACGCGGCGGTCGGCGTAGTCGACTCCGAAGAACTGCTTCATCATCGTGAACGCCTGCGCGGAGGCAACCACCGTGGCGCGCGGGTAGCGCGAAAGAAACGCCGCAATGTTCGCAGAGTGGTCCGGCTCCATGTGCTGTACCACCAAAAAGTCCGGCTCCCGACCGCCCAGCGTGCGGTCCAGATTCGCCTGCCATGAGTCGCCGACGTGAGCGTCCACCGTGTCCATCACGGCAATCCGCTCGTCCAAAATCAGATAGGAATTGTACGCCATGCCGCTAACGCGGTATTGCTCCTCAAACAGAGTCAGGTCGGGGTCAAAAACACCGACGGAAAGAATGTCACGCGAGATTGTCATAGGAAAGACTCCTTTATGTGTTTTATTTTGCGCAACGGTAGCAGACCTCGTTCGCACCGGGTTTTCCCTCGGCAAAGTCGAGCAGATTCCGCACCGTCGTGTCGGCAATGTTTGCAAGCGCTTCCTCGGTCAGAAACGCCTGATGCGAGGTGACAATGACGTTCGGCATGGAAATCAGCCGTGCCAACGTGTCGTCCTCAAGAATGTGTCCCGAGTTGTCCTCAAAGAAAATGTCGGATTCCTCCTCGTAAACGTCAAGGCAAGCCGCGCCCACTTTGCGGGACTTGATGCCTGCGAGCAGAGCCTCGGAATCAATCAGCGCGCCGCGTGAGGTGTTAATCAGCACCACGCCTTTTTTCATCGTTGCAAGACTCTCCGCATTCACCACGTGGTGCGTCTCGGGCGTGAGGGGGCAGTGGAACGAAATGATGTCGCTCTCGCGGAACAACGCATCCAGCGGCACATAGGAAAGCGAGGGGTCGTCAGCGGGAAACGGGTCAAAGCAAAGGACGTTCATCCCGAATCCGCGGCAGATGTTGATGAAGCAACGCCCGATTTTGCCGGTTCCCACAACGCCGACCGTTTTGCCGTGCAAATCGAAGCCGACCATGTTGTTCAGGCTGAAATTGAAATCGCGCGTGCGGATATAGGCTTTGTGGATGCGGCGGATGGAAGTCAGAAGCAAAGCCATGGCGTGCTCCGCAACCGCGTAGGGCGAGTAGGCGGGGACGCGCAGGATCGTCAGTTTTCCGCTCGCGTGCCGCAGGTCCACGTTGTTGAAGCCCGCGCAACGCAGGAGCAGAACGCGGATGCCCATGTCGCAAAGCAGGTCAATGACCGCCGCGTTCACGTTGTCGTTGACGAACACGCAGACCGCGTCGCACCCGTGCGCGAGCGGAGCCGTGTCCTCGGTCAGTTTGTCCTCGAAAAATTTGAAACGGATATGATTTGCCTCGCCGAGCGGTTCAAAGGACGCGCGGTCGTAGGGCTTGGTATCGTAAAACGCAACTTTCATGTGTGACCTCCAATCGTCCGAAGTCATTTTTATTATACCTCGGAGCCTTGATTTTGTATGTTGGAATTACAACATATGGGATAGGTTGCCCCGAAATTCTCTTTTTTATGCCGGAAATCAAAAGCAAAATGCAGGAAACGCTTGCTTTTTGGGGGGAAATGTGGTATAGTATAAATACGGAAATCCGAAAGCAAAAAGCGAGGAAACGGCATGAAGATTCTGGTAGCATACGCGGGCAAAACGGGGACGGCGGCGGAGTGCGCGGAGATTTTGCGGGGAGAGTTGCGCGGTGCAGATGTGACCGTGGCGGACCTGACCGTGACGCGCCCCGACCCCGACGGCTTCGATGCGGTCATCGTCGGCGGTTCGGTCCGCTACGGGAAACTGCCAAAGCCGTTGCGCGCCTACCTTTTGGAGCGGCAGACCGAACTGGAAGCCGCGCTGCACGGACTGTTTCTCTGTTGCGGGAGCGGGCATGAATTTGAGGACTACTGTGACAGACTGTTCCCGCAGAGCGTGACGGCGAGCGCGTTTGCAATTCTGAATTTCGGCGGACGGCTCAAACTGAAGAACGCGGGGCTGTTCGAGCGACTGTTCCTGCACGCGTGGCGGTCGCGGATTCGGGAGAACGAAATGGAAGCGGGGGAGTATACACCGACCCTGCCCGATATTCTGCCCGAAAACATTGCCCGCATGGCGTCTGCGGCGCGTGCGGCATTCGGAAATGCAAGAAACAGATAAAACAGCCAAACAAATCGGATTTTATGCTTGTCTGTTTTTGCAATCTGACGAACCGTTAACTCTTGACAAATCGGGAAATCTGTGCTATAATATTCAGGTAGCCCGAAATAGGCGACCCATTAGCTCAGATGGCAGAGCACATGACTTTTAATCATGGTGTCCGGAGTT
>CAZVYZ010000078.1:0-6096 GCA_964630695.1 uncultured Ruminococcus sp. | reverse complement strand
TGGGAAATGCACCACTTTGCCGAATACGGTATGGCGGCGCACTGGAAGTACAAGTCGGGCGTGACAACCAAAGAGGAGATGGACAAGAAACTGGCGTGGATTGCCGGTCTGATTGAAACCGAGGACGGCGAGCGCGACCCCGAGGAGTTCATGGACGCACTCAAAACCGACATCTGCCACGATGAAGTTTTCGTGTTCACCCCCAAGGGCGACGTCATCGCATTGCCGAATGGCGCGAACGTGATTGACTTTGCCTATGCGGTCCATTCGGCGGTCGGAAACAAGATGATAGGCGGAAAAATCAACGGCATGATTGTGCCGATTGACCGCACGCTCCAGAACGGCGAGATTGTGGAGGTCCTGACCTCCGCGTCCTCCAAGGGACCGAGCCGCGACTGGATCAACATCGTCAAAACCTCGTCGGCGCGGTCCAAAATCCGCGCATGGTTCAAAAAGGAACAGCGGGCGGACAACATTGCCATCGGGCGGGGTCTGGTTGAGACCGAAATCAAGCGGATGGCGGGCAAGCCCATCGGCGAGGCGCAACGGGCTGACGTCGTGATGCCCGTGGCGTTGCGGTTCGGCTTCACAAGCCCGGAGGATTTCTACAACGCCATCGGCTACGGCGGAATCGGCATGGAGAAAGTCCGCAACCGCATTCAGGAAGAATGCCTGCGGGTGTTCCGTCCCGAGACGGCGGAGACGCCGAAAATCACCACGGCGGAGCAGGTCCCGACCCGTCCCGCGCCCAAGAATCTGCACGGCGGGAGTGGCGTGGTTGTGGACGGCGAGAGAGGATGTCTGGTCAAATTCGCCAAGTGCTGTAACCCGTTGCCCGGGGATTCCATCATCGGTTTTGTGACCAAGGGCTTCGGCATCTCCATTCACAAACTCGACTGCCCGAATGTGATTCAGGGGCGGAAGAATCCGGAGTATGAGGGTCGCTGGAAAGAGGCGCACTGGGAAAGCGAGACGGGCGGTGAGAACCGCGGCATTTACGAGGCACTGCTCCAGATTTACAGCGATGACCGCATCGGAATGCTTGCGGACATCACCGCGGCGCTTGCGGAAATGCGGGTGTCGATCCTGCAGGTCGGCGTGGTGCGGCGCGGAGACGGGACCTCCATCGTCAACCTCAAGGTGGGGTGCAAGAACATCGACCACTACAATTCCATCGTTTCCAGACTGCGCGGGCTGGACGGCGTGAACAACATCATCCGCGGATTTTCGTAAGGAGGGCGCATGAGAGCAGTCATTCAACGCGTGGACCGTGCGTGTGTAAAGGTCGACGGCGAGACCGTCGGCGAATGCGGGAGAGGGTTTCTGATTCTGCTCGGCGTTGCGGAGGGAGACACCGAGGCGGAGGCGGACCTGCTCTGCCGCAAAACGGTCGGGTTGCGGGTGTTTCCCGACGAGGCGGGCAAGATGAACCGCTCGCTCTCGGACATTGCGGGGGAGGTCCTGATTGTTTCGCAGTTCACTCTACTTGCGAATTGCCGTCACGGCAACCGCCCTGATTTCCTCGCCTCGGCAAAGCCCGAGGAGGCAAAGCGGCTGTACGAATATTTCACCGCGCAGGTGAAAAAAACGGTTCCGCACGTCGAAAACGGCGTGTTCGGCGCGCACATGGAGGTGTCGCTTCTGAACAACGGACCGGTTACCATCCTGCTTGACACCGAAGATTTGAAAAAGAAGTAAGGAGAGGTCGTCATGAGACTGATATTGGACGGACCCGTCAACGTATACTATGTGCAGACGCTCTGCATGATTTTCTTCCCGGGGGCAAAATTCGGCGAGGCGGAGAAGAACGACCCGACCGCGCCCGAGGTGCGCCTGACGCTCACCGAGCGCGACGGCGGAATGGAGGCAAAGGCGACCGTGACCGTGGACGGTGTGAGCGAGACCGCGACCAAGCGGGTGGAGTGCTCCATCTGGGACAGCCGCGAAAAGACCGCGAAAAAGGCGTGCGGTGCGGCAATCATCACCGCGTGCGGAACCTTGCTCGGCTACCGCCCGTCGTGGGGCATGCTGACCGGCGTGCGCCCCTCCAAGGTCGCAACCGAGTTGCTGCAGGCGGGGGTCAGCAAAACGAGGGTCAAAAAGATTCTGTCGGGCGAATATCTGGCGATTCCGAAAAAGGCGGCGCTGGCGGTGGATGTGGCGCTCAACGAACAGAAGATTATCGGCGTGCCGCAGCGGCGGGATTGCAGTCTGTACGTCTCGATTCCGTTCTGCCCCACGCGGTGTTCCTACTGCTCGTTCGTTTCCTACACTTCGGCGCGTCTGCTCTCGCTGATTCCGGAGTATCTGGAGCATCTCGTGCGCGATGTGCGCGAAATGCTCGGCGAAATCCGGCGGCTCGGGCTGAATCTGCGGACAATCTACATCGGCGGCGGGACCCCGACGATTCTCACGGCGGAGCAGTTGCGCATTCTTCTGTCGGCAATTGCGGAGAATACCGACGTGGAAAAGTTGGAAGAATACACGTTGGAATCGGGAAGAGCCGATACCATTACGGCGGAAAAATTCGCGGTTGCAAAGGAATACGGCGTGAACCGCGTTTGCGTGAACCCGCAGTCGCTTTGCGATGACGTTCTGCGGCAGATTGGCAGGAGCCACACGGCGGAGGATTTTTTCCGCGCGTTTGACGTGGCGCGGAAATCGGGCATTCCCTATATCAACACTGACCTCATCGTCGGGCTTCCCGGGGATAATTTCCGTACATTCTCCAAGACCTTTGACAAGATTGTTTCCCTGCGGCCCGAGAACATCACGGTTCACACGTTCTGCGTGAAGAAAGCGTCGGAGATTCTGCGGCAGGATGCGGACGTTTACTCCCTGCGCGGCGGCGACGCGGGCAAGTGCGTGGACTATACGCAACTGCAGGCGCAACAGGAGGGCTACAAGCCGTACTATATGTATCGGCAGAAGAACACCGTGGGAAACTATGAGAACGTCGGATTCGCGCTGGAGGGCGCGGAGTGCCGCTACAACATCTACATGATGGAGGAAGTTCACACAATCTTCGCGGCGGGCGCGGGCGCGGTGACGAAGATGGTGGACTACCGCCCCACGGCGGGCGGCAAGCCGAAGATTGAACGGCTGTTCTATCCGAAGTACCCTTACGAATACCTGCGCGACGAAAGCACGGCGGAAAAGCTCGCCGCAATCGAGACCTTCTGCCGCGAGCACGAACTGGTGTAAGACCTTGGGGCTTTGCCCCAAGCCCCACAAGGGGCTTCTTGAAAGAAGCCCCTTGACCGCAAGAACTTTCAACAAGGGGATTCTTGCACAGTCCTTTGCGCGGTGCGGATTTCTGCGCACTATGTTCGCACGATGTTATTCTGTTGCGGAAAGTTCTTGGGATTCCCAAACCCTTCTTTCAAGAAGGGTTTGGGCAGGGTTTGGGACAGAGTCCCAAGGTCTTAAAGAGAGGTGAGATTGAATGAATGTTGTTGCAGTATCGAATGATTTGACGGAAACGGAACGTGCGGAACTGGTCCGCGCGGGGGACGCGGCATTTGAGCGCGCGCTCAAAGCGTTGGCGGAGGAAATTCTCTCCCTGCGCGAGGTCCGTTTGCTCGGGCTGACGGGACCGACCTGCTCGGGAAAGACCACTGCCGCCGCCATGCTGACCAAAGAACTGGAAGCACAGGGGCGCGCGGTCCATATCATCTCGGTTGACGACTTCTATTACAGCAAGGAAGCGCTACAACGTGCGTCGCGGGAAAAGGGGAGACAGGAGCCGGACTACGACTCCCCCGACACCATTGACCTTGATTTCATGCGTGCCTGTACGCTCTCCCTGCTCTCGGGGCGCGAGACGAGAATGCCGCGCTTCAACTTCCGCACGGGACAGCGGGAGAGAGGCGAGATTCTGCGCCCGCGGGAGGGGGACGTCTTTCTCTTTGAGGGCATCCAGATTCTCTATCCGCAGGTGGACGCGCTTCTGCGGCAGGAGGGCTATTTCAACTTCTGCGTCTGCCCGCAGACCGCGATTGAAACGGGCGGGGAGCGGTTTCTGCCGAACGAAATCCGCCTCTTGCGCCGTCTGGTGCGGGATATGATTCACCGCGCCGCCGCACCGTCCTTTACGTTCTTCATCTGGGAGAGCGTGCGGGAGAACGAGGAGAAAAACATTTTCCCCAACGTCGGAAGTTGTAACCGCACGGTGGATTCCGCCATGCCGTATGAAATCGGGCTTCTGAAGCCCTACCTCGAAAAATTCCTCCGTGAGGATGAGAATGGAGACACGCGGGGCGAGGCGGAAACCATCCTTGCCCGCCTGCGGGAGGTCCAGACGGTCCCCGATACGCTGATTGGCCCCGATTCTTTGTACAGGGAGTTTATCTGAGATGAAAATATTACTGAAGAACGCAACGCTTCTGCCCGAGTACGGCTACGGAGACAAACAGGTCCACGTCACGGTGAAAAACCGCAAGATTGCGGAGATTTCCGAGACGGTACCCGAGGAATCAAAGGCGGACGAGGTGATTGACTGCGGGGGCAACCTTCTGATGCCTGCATTCTGCAACGCGCATTGCCACGCCGCCATGACGCTCTTCCGCGGCTATGGGGAGGACCTGCCGCTGAAAGAGTGGCTTGAGACGCGCATTTTCCCCGCAGAGGAGAAACTGACGTTCCGCGCGGTCTACCACGCCTCCATGCTTGCCATTGCGGAGATGCTCCGGAACGGCATCGCGTCGTTCTCGGATATGTATATGTTTGAGGACGCGGTTGCCGAGGCGGTGCTGGCGAGCGGAATCAAGGCGAACCTGTCGCGGTCGCTCGTGTCGTTCGACCCCGACGTCGACATGGCGAAGGAGCAGAGAACCGTGGAGGCGGTGCGGCTGGCGGAGTGGTATCACGGGTGCGACGAGGGGAGACTGCTGGTCGATTTTTCGCTCCACGCGGAGTATACGAACGTTCCGAAAGCCTGCGAATACGTTGCGGAACTGGCGCGGCGCTTCAAAACGGGGATGCAGATTCACCTGTCCGAGACCGAGCGCGAGCATCTGGAGTGCATGGATCGGTGGGGCAAGACGCCGACCGAATTCTTCCGCGACACAGGCGTTCTGGAAGTTCCCACGACCGCCGCGCACTGCGTGTGGGTCACCGACAGCGATATTGAGATTCTGCGCGACAAGGGCGTGACCGTGGCGCACAACCCCGTCAGCAACCTCAAGCTCGGGAGCGGCGTTGCGCCCCTGCGGAAACTGCTTGACGCGGGCGTGAATGTGGCGCTCGGAACCGACGGCACGGCGTCAAACAATCGTCTTGACGTCCTGCGCGAGGTGCAGACCGCCGCACTGATTCACAAGGGCGTGACGCGGAATCCCACCGAGGTGAAAGCAGCCGAACTGGTCCCGCTTGCAACCGTCAACGGAATGCGGGCGCAGGGAAGACGCGACTGCGGGCGCGTGGAAAAAGGCTTTTGCGCCGACCTGATTCTGGTCGATCGGAACAGCCTGCACAATCAGCCCTGTTTTGACGATTACGCAATGCTGGCATTCAGCGCCGATGCGAATGATGTAAAAATGACCATGGTCGACGGGCGCATACTTTACCGCGACGGCGAGTATACTTCCATTGATGAGGAACGCCTGCGTGCCGACTGCCGCGAGACGTTTGCTCATTACTTTGATTGAAGGCACTGCGCGCATTGGCGTTGGTAGACCGTAGAAAAAAGCAATCGGCTTTCGTGGGATGAAAGTTTTCGCCCGCCTTTTCTAAAAGGCGGCGCGGTCGAGGACGCGGAGTCCTCGTCGTCGTCCGCAGACGGCGAAATTCCCATACGGCGCTTTCTTTTTGCAAAGCGTTTTCTTTGCGCCTACATGGTCAAAGAAAAAGCGTTCAAAAAGTTTGTGCTTTTTAGGGGCGATGTGTTTTCCGTCTACTGTCTATGCTGCCATGCGGTTTGCCAAAAAGGGGAGTGGATTGCCATGGCGGAGAACGGAAACAGAGCGGAGAAAACCTTTTTGTCGGGCGTGTTTGTCCTTGCGCTGTCGACTGTTCTTGCCAAGGCGGTTGGCTTTCTTTACAAAATCCCCATGCTTTCCTACCTCGGCGCCGAGGGCATGGGGTATTTTCAGTCGG
>CAZVYZ010000077.1:0-6135 GCA_964630695.1 uncultured Ruminococcus sp. | reverse complement strand
TCCGCACGAGTTTCCCGGCCCCCGTCCGTTCCTACATGCGCTGGAAAAGCACCCTCTGCTCGGACACGCGGTCCCCATCTATCCCGAGGCGCATCTCTGGCCCTACTGCACGTTTATCCGCGACTACCCTGCCGACGCATTCCGTTACCCCGTGCGGTTCGGAATGCCGTCCTACGCCATGACGGTCGTCCACCGCAAGCCGAAGAATCCGCGCCGCAAGTATCCCGATGTCACGGTCTATATCGACGGTCCCTTTTACGCCGATTCGTCGCTCCCCGACCGCGCACAGGCGCGTGACCTGCGGAACCGTGTCCGCGCCGCCATGTGCGAACACGCCAAAGAATCCGATTTTGAAAAATACCGCTATGTGAAAAAAACGGAGGAGGCACATGAATAGAATTCCCGTCCTGCTCTGCGGCAATGCAAAAGTTTTTGACGGCATGGTCATCTGCACGCTGTCAATCGTCAAGCACCACACAGGACCGATTGATTTGTTCGTCTTTACCATGGACCTGCGTGAGCGCGACCCCGCGTTCGCGCCCGTCACCGAGGAACAGTGCGACCTGTTGACCGGAATTCTCCGAAAGGTCAACCCGCAAAGCCGCGTCCGCTTGGTGGACTGCAAGCCCTACTATCTCGAAACGCTTGCGAACGCGCCGAACCAGAACACGCAATACACCCCCTATTCCTTCTTGCGGCTTTATGCCGACCGCGTTCCCGAAATGCCGCCGAAATTGATTTATCTGGACACCGACACAATCCTCTGCGCCGACATCGCCGCCCTGTTTGAGGTTGACCTCGGACGTGCGGAATTCGGCGGGGCGCGCGACTACTACGGCTGTCACTTCTTCGGGGTCAACTATCTGAATTCAGGCGTTCTGCTCCTGAATCTCCCGCGCATTCGCGAAACGGGACTTTTCCGCCGCGCGCTCGACCTCTGCGCGCGCAAAAAGGTCTTTCTTGCCGACCAGACCGCCATCAACCGTCTGGCAAAGCGGAAAAAGGTCCTGCCGCGCCGCTTCAACGAACAGCACCGCCGCCGCGCGGACACGGTCATTCGCCACTTTTCCATGGCGATTCTCTGGTTCCCGCGCTTCCGGACCCGCAACATCAAGCCGTGGCAGGTTGACGAAATGCACAACACGCTCGGCATTACCGAATTTGACGATACTTTAGCGGAGTGGCAGGCTCTGACCGCTCCCGCACATCCACAATAAAGGAGGCTTTCCGATGAAACCCGCAAACAAAACCATTGTTCCCGTATTTTTTTCCTGCGATAATAACTATCTGCCGTTTCTTTCGGTCGCACTGCGGTCGATGATCGACAATCTGGACCCCGCAACGATCTGCCGCGTCTACGTTCTCAACGACGGCCTGAATGAGGAGGGGGTCGCGCGGCTGAACGCCATGCAGACCGAAAACGTAACACTCGAATTCGTGGACGTACGCCCGCAGATTGCGCCGATTCTCGAAAAGCTGAACCTGCGTGACTACTACACGCCCTCC
Organism: uncultured Ruminococcus sp.; assembly: GCA_964630695.1. Classification (GTDB taxonomy): domain Bacteria; phylum Bacillota; class Clostridia; order Oscillospirales; family CAG-272; genus UMGS1865. The sequence goes on along the minus strand of CAZVYZ010000077.1, from coordinate 4,629 downwards.
ATCTATTACCGCCTGTTCATCCCCACCCTGTTCCCGCAGTACCGCAAGGCGCTGTATCTTGACGCGGACATTGCAATCACGGGCGACATCACCAAGTTGTACAACACCCCGCTCGGCGAGCGTCTGGTTGCCGCCATTCCGGATGCCATCATCGCAAGCCATGAGGACTTCCGTCTCTACGCCGAGGGCGGGCTGGGCATCCCCTATCGCCAATATTTCAATTCGGGCGTACTGGTCATGAATCTTGACCAATTCCGCCTGCAGGGCATCCGCGAGCGGTTCACCTACCTGTTGGAACAGTATCACTTTGACACCGTCTGTCCCGACCAGGACTACCTGAACGCGCTCTGCTTCGGGCAGGTCCTCTATCTCGACAACGGATGGAACAAGATGTCAATCGACCGGAACTACGACGGCACCCCCGCCCTGATTCACTACAATATGTTCTTCAAACCGTGGCAGTACGATGACATTGCCTACGGAGAAATCTTCTGGGAGTATGCCGAGCGGACCGCCTACGCCGAGGACATCCGCGCCATCCGCCGCGCGTTCGGTCTGAAAGACCGTCTTGCACAACTTTCCGCCAACCGCGCCCTGCACCGCAACGCGCGCCGCATCGGTCTTGCGCCGATGAATTTCCGGACGGTTCTGCGTCCCGAAACGGTGGAATCTCCGATGGAGTCGAGGCTCGGCGCGTATGAAATCTGACGCGAAACGCGCCGCCGCGCGCAAGGAACGGGAAGAAGTCCTTGCGAAAATCGCGAAACTGGAAGCGGCGGGCGGTGACAGTTTCTTTGTGGACGTGGAGCCGGACCCGCCCGGGCATCCGCTCGCGCCCGACGAGGTGGACTATCTGCAAAGACAGCGCTCCAACCGCATCAAAGCATTCTTTGCGCGGCGGCTCGCGGACCTTTCGCTGTGGTGGTTCGGTCACGACCTGCGCATCACGCTGGAGGGGGTCGAAAATCTGCGCGGGCTTCCGCGGGACAGCGGCGCGATTATGACCTCCAACCACTTCTCCAAATTTGAAAGTCTCTGCGTGCTCAAAGCGGCGAAAAAGGTTCCCGGGCGACACCGCCTGTGGCGGGTCATCAAGGGAAACAACGTGTTTATCCCCGGGGTCATCGGGTTCCTGATGCGGCATTGCGACACCCTGCCACTCAGCACGAATCTGCGGACGCAACGGCTGTTTGCCGAGAGTCTGGGAACGATTCTCTCGCGCGGCGGGTTGGTGCTGATTTACCCCGAGCAGGCGATGTGGTGGAACTACCGCAAGCCCCGCCCGCACAAGCCCGGGGCGTACTTCTACGCGGCGAAAAATCATGTGCCGGTCATTCCGTTGTTCGTGACAATGACCGACCAAGCGGGGCGCACGGACGGCGCGGGCTTCCCCAAACAGGCATACACGGTCCACATCCTGCCGCCGATCTACCCCGACCCCGCGCTCCCTCTGCGTGAGAACGAGCACGCCATGCAGGAGGAAAACGAACGGCTCTGCCGCGAGGTCTATGAACGGGTTTACCGTTGAAAGCATGGCAGAAATCAAAAAGGAAAGTCCCGCTTTGGGACTTTCCTTTTTTGTTGCGTTCGGAATAGAAGTCGCCCGTGCGGGTCATCCTAACCGCAGGAGGTGGTTTTATGGTTACAAATCTGAACGACGCCACGTTTGACGCCGAGGTTCTCTCCGCAAAGGAGCCTGTTCTGGTGGATTTCTGGGCGGCATGGTGCGGTCCCTGCCGCGCGATGGGACCGATTTTTGAAGCCGCGTCGAACGAGGTGGCGGGTGTGAAATTCTGCAAAGTCAATGTGGACGACTGCCCCTCGATTGCGGGGCGCTACGGGATTCAATCGATTCCCACGCTGATGCTCTTTCGCGGCGGAAAAAGCGTTTCTCACTCCGTCGGCGCGGTTTCGAAGCAACAGATTCGACAGATGCTGGAGGGCTAAGACCTCGGGGAAGACCTCGGGGCTTTGCCCCGAACCCTACTTAGGGGACTTCTTAAGGAAGAAGTAACGCTTCGCTACTGACAGTTGCTTTGCAACTGTCACCCCTAAGTACCTTCAAGACCTTCAATTAAGGGGATTTTTACCCCTTTCTTTACGTTGTTCAAACTCTAATGTTGCCGTATTCCGTGCTACTATTTCCGGCTGCTCCGAGACCAATCCCGTCCAGCGGGATTGGCACGGCGGCAACTTGTTGCCTCGCCTCATCTCCGCTACCGGATAGAAATGGTTCAAGTTAGTTGCTGACTTGGCGGAACGACACATGGGTCGTTCCGCGCATCCCACCCACAAGACGAGCGCGAAGCCGCACTCTGCAACACCCCCGCACCTCCCCAAACGACAAAAAACTTCCCCCCAAGACCCCGCCACCACGTAAAGCGAACCAAATTTTCGCTCACGTAATGGCGGGGTCTTGGGGGGAAGTTCGGGGAGGATGAGGGAGGTTTGGAGGGAGAAGGGATCCCTCCCGAAAGGGGGTCCCTTCTCCCTCCAAGGTCTTCCCCTGTTTCTCCTCAAACCACCCCGTAAGCCAGCATCGAGTCGGCAACCTTGAGGAAGCCCGCAATGTTCGCGCCGGCAACCAGATTGCCCTCCTTGCCGTATTCTTTCGCCGCTTTTGCCGCGTTGTGGTAAATGTCAACCATGATTTGCTTCAGTTTCGCGTCCACCTCCGCAAAAGTCCAACTGTAGCGCATGGAGTTCTGACTCATTTCCAAAGCCGAAGTCGCAACGCCGCCCGCGTTCGATGCCTTTGCGGGCGCAAACAGCACGCCTGCCGCTTGGAACGCTTCAATCGCCTCGGGTGTGGACGGCATATTCGCCCCCTCCGCTACTGCCTTGACACCGTTCGCAATCAGCAACTTCGCCGATTCCGCGTCAATCTCGTTCTGCGTCGCACACGGCAACGCAATGTCACACTTCACGCTCCAGATTGCGCGGCAGTCCGCCACATACTCCGCCTGCGGGTGACCCTCCAAATATTCCTTAATCCGCCCGCGGCGCCCCTCCTTAATCGCTTTCACTGCGTCAAGGTCGATTCCTGCGGGGTCGTATACATACCCGTTGGAATCCGACATCGCCACAACCTTGGCGCCAAGTTCGGTCGCTTTCTCGCAGGCGTAAATCGCCACGTTGCCCGAACCCGACACCACAACCGTCTTGCCCGCGAATTTCAACCCCGCATCCGCAAGCATCGCCTCGGTGAAGTAGCAGAGTCCGTAGCCGGTCGCCTCCTTGCGCGCGAGACTTCCTCCGTAGGTCAGCCCCTTGCCCGTCAGAACGCCCGTGAACTCGTTGCGCAACTTCTTGTACATTCCGAACAGGTAGCCGATTTCTCTGCCGCCTACGCCGATGTCTCCCGCAGGAACGTCGGTATCCGCACCGATGTGGCGGGAAAGTTCCATCATGAAACTCTGGCAGAACCGCATGACTTCCGCGTCGGACTTCCCCTTGGGGTCAAAATCCGAGCCGCCCTTGCCGCCGCCGATGGGAAGTCCCGTCAGCGAATTCTTGAAAATCTGCTCAAAGCCCAGAAATTTGATGATGCCCTCGTACACCGACGGATGGAAGCGCAGACCGCCCTTGTAGGGTCCGATGGCGCTGTTGAACTGCACGCGGTAGCCGCGGTTGATGCGCACCTTGCCGCTGTCATCGACCCACGGCACGCGGAATTTGATGACCCGCTCCGGCTCCACCAGCATATCAATCACGCCCTTTTCGGCGTAAACGGGATTCCGCTCCACCACAGGCTCCAGCGATTCCAATACCTCCCGAACCGCCTGATGAAATTCCGGCTCGTTCGGATTCCGTTTGACCACGTCCGCATAGACGCCCTTGAGATAACTGTTTTGCATACTCATATCATTGCCCTCCGAGAATAAATTGCAAGTTTCGGAAAAAATTATGCACAAAACCTTTCGTTTTGCGACTTTTTTCGTTCCCCCACAAATCAATATGAAATATTATATCACAAATCTTTCATTCTGTCAAGGGCTGTTCAGAAATTTCCACGCGACTGTGATAATATTTTTCGGCAAAGCGGATTGCCTCCTCCGCCTCGGCGGTGCTGTAGTGTTTTCCCCGCGGCGCGGCAATCAGTTTATCCTCCACGTCATCCGCGCGGAACACAATTCCGATGACTCGGACCTCGCATTCCGTCACGGGGCGGTCGATTCCGAGGACGTAAACGTCCAACTCCTCGCCGTCCCCGCCGAGGACACCTGCGATATAGCCGTAATTGATGGGGTAGGTCAGCACTTTCTCCCCCTTTCGGTGAACATACCCGATGGGGCGGTCGACCGTCACGGTCACGGTTCTGCCGAGGTAGCCCCTGACCAGATTTTCGCGTTCCGATTGCGTCATTGGGAAACCTCCTTTTTAAGACCTTGGGACTCTGTCCCAAACCCTGCTTGAAAACTTCTTGAAATGAAGTTAAAATTGGATTGCTTGCAATCCAATTTCAAGACTTTCAAGAACTTTAAGCAAGGGGGATTTCCCCCTATGTTTATGTGGTACTCATTTTTCTATAGCCGTTTATGCTCTACGCATTCCGGCTGCTCCGCGTCCAATCCCGTCCAGCGGGATTGGCATAGCGGCTACCGCCGCTCGCTCCGCTACCGGATAGAA
>CAZVYZ010000076.1:0-6421 GCA_964630695.1 uncultured Ruminococcus sp. | reverse complement strand
GACAGGGTCCCGAGGTCTTAGGTTCGGGACAGGGTCCCGAGGTCTTAGGTTCGGGCAAAGCCCCAAGGTCTTCCCGCACCATTCGACACCCGAACATCAACAATTGTTGATGTTTTGTTGACCAAAGGTTGTACTTCATGCGGTAAAATAATGCGGAAAAGAACTGTGTTCCGTGTTCATCCCGCAAGTTTTTTTCACCGGAGGATAAAATGGGATTTTTAAGATGTGCATTGTACCTCTCCGCCCTCGGCGTTTTCTCGTTCCTGATTGGACGCATCCTGCCGAAAGGCTGGATTCGGGGGGAATCGATTCCCTTTCGTACTTATGCAATCGAAGACCGCTTTTATTGCCTGATTCACGTCCGTGTCTGGCAAAACAAACTGCCCGACATGAGCCGGATGTTCCCTACGCTCATGCCGCCGAAAAATCTGTCCGGCAGTTACCGCGACCGTTTGCCTCTGATGATTCGCGAGACCTGCGTCGCCGAACTGACCCACGTCCTGCTTGCGGTCCTCGGCTTCCGTTGCGTTGCCATCTGGCAGGGCGCAGGCGGCGTGATTCTGGCGGTCCTGTTCTGCCTCGGGAACCTGCCGTTCATCATGATTCAACGCTACAACCGCCCGCGACTGATTCGGCTTGCGAAATGGGTCGCGGCGCGCGAGTCGGCGCCCGAGGCCGGTGAACGGAAAGAACGGGAGGTGCAGGAATGCGAGCGCTGATTCTGAGTTGTAGCATCGGAGGCGGGCATGACGCCTGCGCCCGTGCCGTTTCGGATGAACTGACCGCACGCGGAAGCGAATGCGTCACGCGCGACGCGCTCCGCTTTCTTTTTCGCGGGCTACCGGCGATATTCTCCCGCAGTCACGTCTGGGTCTATCGCCACACGCCGTCCGTTTTCGGCAAAGTCTACCGCTTCGGCGAAACGCATCCCGCCTCGTTCCGACAGGGGACCGCGTTCCGCCGTTTGTTCCGTCGCGGGACGCGCAAACTGAAGTCCTATCTGTTGGATGGCGGCTTTGACACGGTCATCTGCACGCACGTCTTTCCTGCCATGATGGTCAGCGACGCGCTCAGGGACTTCCCCGCGGACGCAAAAAAACCGGAAACCTGCTTCATCGCAACCGATTATACAGGGTCCCCGGGCATGGCGGAATCCAATCTTGACTACTACTTCATTCCCGACCGCTCTCTGGAGCATTGCTTCGCGGTCGGAAACATCTCCGCCGACCGGATGCGTCCCTCGGGAATTCCCGTCCGCCGCGCCTTTTATCGGCGGGTCCCGACCGACGTCGCCAAGGAGCGCGCGGGGCTTCCCGCAAACTGCCGCCACATGGTCATGATGTGCGGGAGCATGGGATGCGGTCCGATGTACGGGCTGACGCGCCTGCTGGCAAAGCACCTTGCCGAGGACGAACTTCTGACGGTGGTCTGCGGCACGAACAAGAAACTGTACCGTCGGCTCTCCCGCGCGTGCGGAACCGCTGCGCGCGTGCGGATTCTGTCGTACGTCAAGGACGTATCGGCGCTGCTCGACAGCGCGGACCTCTATCTCACCAAACCCGGGGGCATCAGCGTCACCGAAGCGGCGGAAAAACGCCTGCCGATGATTCTGATTGACACCGTGGCGGGCTGTGAGGACTACAACCTGCAATTCTTCGTCAACCTCGGCGCGGCAAAAACAGCGGATTCCGAAGAAGCAATTGCCGCACTCTGCCTTGACACCCTGCGCAACGACAACGCTCTGCACGAAATGTCCGCGGCTTACAACCGCCGCGAGGCTGCGAACGGCGCACGGTATATCTGCGATGTTCTTGACCCGCCGCAAGTGGCGGAGGGGGAATGAAAAGGTCGTAGGCACACCGACCTTAAATGGTGCAAAATTCTTTAACGCTTTTTCTTTGACCATGTAGGCGCAAAGAAAAAGGCTTTGCAAAAAGAAAGCGCCGTTAAGGGAGTTTCGCCGCCTGCGGGCGGCGACGAGGGCTACGCGCCCTCGACCGCGCCGCCTTTTGAAAAAGGCGGGCGAAAACTTTAACTCCATGTACTTTATCTAGAGTGTGTGCGTGACTCAAAACGCAATTTTCCGAAAGGTCACATAAAAGTATGGATTTCACAAAAGAAATGCGGGAGACTTACACCATCATTTCGCCGGACATTTTTCCGACGCATATGGAGTTGATCTCCGAAATATTCCGAATGTACGGTTACAACCTCGTCATCGCAAAATACGAGGGCAAGGAAGTCATCGACACGGGACTGAAATACATGCACAACGACATGTGCTACCCCGCCATCTGCATGGTCGGGCAACAGATTTACGCGCTCACCTGCGGCGATTTCGACCCGCACAAGACCGCGCTCATTCAGTTCCAGACGGGCGGCGGATGCCGCGCCTCCAATTACCTCTGTCTGCTCCGCAAGGCACTGCACAACATGGGAATGGACTACGTTCCCGTGCTGTCGCTCAGTTTCAGCGGAATCGAAAAATACAGCGGCTTCAAAATCACACCGCGCATGATTCTGACGGGTCTGCGCAGTCTGGTTTACGGCGACATTCTCCTGCTTCTCAAAAATCAGGTCCTGCCGTATGAGGTGAACGCGGGAGAAACCGAGCGTACGGTGCGCAAATGGGTGGACGAGTTGTCGCGGCAATTCCGCGCGAAAAAGGGACTGTCCTCGGGCGACATGAAGCGGAACCTCGCCGCCATCGCAAAAGATTTTCACGACATTCCGCGCGAAAAGAAACATCTGCGCAAGGTCGGTATCGTCGGGGAAATTTACGTCAAATATTCCTCGTTCGGCAACAACGGGTTGGAAAAATTCCTGCTCTCGCAAGGGTGCGAATACATGGTCCCGGGGGTACTCGGCTTCTTCCAGTTCTTCTTCTCGAACACTGCGGTGGAATACCGTTACTACGGCGGCAAAAAGGTCAAAAAACTGGTCTGCGGCGTTGCCGAAAACATTTTTGCAAAATGGGAACAGGGCATCATAGACGCGCTGAAACCTTATCCCGAATTCGTTGCCCCCTCCCCGTTTGAAAGCATCAAGCGTCTGGCGGACCGCGTCATCGACCGCGGCGTGAAAATGGGCGAGGGTTGGCTGCTCCCGGGCGAGGCGGCGGAACTGATTGAAAAAGGATACAACAGCATTGTCTGCGCGCAACCGTTCGGCTGTCTGCCGAACCACATTGTGGGCAAAGGGACCATCCGGCGTTTGCGGGAACTGTACCCGCAGGCAAACATTTTCCCCGTGGACTACGATGCGGGCGCCTCAAAGGTCAATCAGGAAAACCGCATCAAACTGATGCTTGCCATTGCCGACGACATGGAAGCCAAGCGGAACGCGCCGCGCAACGAAAACGAACAGAACACGGAACAAACGGAGAACTTACATGAAACGGTTAGGACTTGACATCGGCTCGACCACGCTCAAATGCGCCGTTCTGGACGAGGCGGGCGAGGTCCGCTACACGGTCTACCGGCGGCACCTGTCGCGCATTCCCGAAGTCGCGGCGGAGATTTTTGCCGAAATGCGGAAATCTTTCCCCGACGATGCCTTTTCGGTCACCCTTTCGGGTTCGGCGGGCATGGGCATTGCCGAAGCGGCGGGACTGCCGTTCGTGCAGGAAGTCTATGCCGAAAAACTGGCAGTGAATCACTACTGCCCCGACACCGACGTTGTCATCGAACTGGGCGGTGAGGATGCGAAAATCCTCTTTCTCACCGGTGGATTTGAGATGCGCATGAACGGCACCTGCGCGGGCGGGACCGGCGCGTTCATCGACCAGATGGCGGCGCTGATGAAAACGACGCCCGACGGGCTGAACGACCTCGCCGCGCACCACGACAAAATCTACACCATCGCTTCCCGTTGCGGGGTGTTCGCAAAATCCGACGTCCAGCCGCTCCTCAATCAGGGCGCGCGCAAGGAGGACATTGCCGCAGGCATTCTCTACGCAGTGGTCAACCAGACCGTTGCGGGACTTTCACAGGGACGGCGGATTGAGGGAAACGTACTGTATCTCGGCGGTCCCCTGTCGTTCCTGTCCGAGTTGCGCAAGGGATTTGACGACGTTCTGAAAACGCACGGGACCTGCCCCGATAACGCGCTCTGCTTTGTTGCACTGGGTGCGGCGCTCTCGGGCATGGGAAAAGAAATGACGCTTGCGGCGCTTTCCGAAACATTCGCTTCGCGTCTTGCAACCAAGGGATTCCGTCACTGCCAACCGCTCTTCCGCTCCCGCGAGGACTACCAAGCCTTTCTGGACCGTCACGAGCGCGCCTCGGGCGGCATCACGGTTCTGGAACAGCCAAAAAAGGAAATGTTCCTCGGCATCGACGCCGGCTCCACCACCGTCAAGCTGGTCCTCTGCGACCGCGACGGCAACATCTGCGAGCCGTTCTACTCCCCCAACAACGGCAACCCCGTTCCGCTCGTCCGGAGTTATCTGGAACGGATTTACACCGCCTACCCCGACCTGACCATCGCAGGCGCGGCGGTCACGGGCTACGGCGAGGAGATCATCCGCAACGCATTCGGCGCGGACCTCGGCATTGTGGAAACCGTTGCGCACTTCACGGCGGCGAAAAAGTTCCGCCCCGATGTGGATTTCATTCTTGACATCGGCGGGCAGGACATCAAGTGCTTCCACATCCGGAACGGCGCGATTGATTCGCTCTACCTCAACGAGGCGTGTTCCTCGGGTTGCGGCTCGTTCCTCCAGACCTTTGCGGCGGCGCTCGGCTACACGCCCGAACAGTTTGCAAAACTCGGGCTGTTTGCCGACGCACCCGTGGACCTCGGTTCGCGTTGCACGGTCTTTATGAACAGTTCGGTCAAGCAGGCGCAGAAGGACGGCGCGTCGATCGAAAACATCGCCGCCGGACTTTCGGTCAGCGTGGTCAAAAACGCGCTCTACAAGGTCATCCGTTGCGCAAACGCCGAAAGCCTCGGCAAGCACATTGTGGCGCAGGGCGGGACTTTCCTCAACGACTGCGTTCTGCGGGCATTTGAGCAGGAAATCGGCGCGGACGTCATCCGCCCGAAGTTCGCCCCGCTGATGGGCGCTTACGGCGCGGCACTCTTCGCACTGGAGAACGTACACGGTCCCTCCGGCATCATTGACCGCGAGGGATTGCGGAACTTCCGCCACGAGGCGAAAGCATTCAACTGCTCGGGTTGCGCCAACCACTGCGCGCTGACGGTCAACACCTTCTCGGGCGGCAGAAAATACATTGCGGGCAACCGTTGCTCCAAGCCGCTCGGCACCGCCGCAGCAAAGGAGGTTTACAACCTTTACGACTACAAACGGCAACTGCTTGGCGCGTTCATGAAGAACGAGCACGACCCCGCCCGCCGGACGGTCGGTATTCCGATGGGACTGAACTTCTACGAGTTGCTTCCGTTCTGGCACACGTTCCTTTCGGAATTGGGATTCAACGTGTTGGTCTCTCCCTTTTCCAGTCACGCGCTGTACCGGAGCGGGCAGTACACCATCCCGTCGGACACGGCGTGCTACCCTGCCAAGATGATGCACGGGCATATCGAATGGTTGCTTGCACACAATCCGGACGCAATTCTTTATCCCGACATGTCCTACAACATTGACGAGGGATTGGGGGTAAATCACTACAACTGCCCTGTCGTTGCCTACTATCCGCAGGTTCTGAAACTGAACGTTGCGGGGCTTGCGAAAACCGACTTCATTGACGAATTCGTCTCCCTTGCGGACCCGAAGCAATTCACGGGGCGCATCACCGAAATCATGCGCTCGCACTTCCCCGACCTCGGCAAACGTCAAATCGCCCGCGCGGTTCGCGCCGCGTATGCCGCTTACGACGGCTATCTGACGGCGGTACGGGTCAAGGGTGTGGAGTTTCGCGCGATTGCCAAGCGGGAGAACAAGCCCGTCGTGGTACTTGCGGGCAGACCCTACCACGTGGACCCCGAAATCAATCACGGCATTGACACGCTCTTATGCAATCTCGGTGCGGTTGTGGTGACCGAAGACAGTCTCTCGACGCTTGTGGAGCCGTTCCCGACCGGAGTACGGAACCAATGGACCTATCACGCACGGCTTTACGCGGCGGCGAAGTACATCGCGGGGCTTCCCGCGGACGACCCGACCTATCTGGTTCAGTTGGTCTCGTTCGGTTGCGGTGTTGACGCGGTAACGACCGACGAGGTACGCTCCCTTCTGGAATCCGCAGGACGCGTTTACACGCAAATTAAAATCGACGAGGTTTCCAACATGGGTGCCGTCACCATCCGCCTCCGCAGCCTATTCGCTATGATGCGGAGGGGGTAAGGAGAAGACCTTGGAGGGGGAGAAAGACCTTGGAGGCGCAGGGACCCCTCTTGAAAGATGGGTCCCTACCCTCCAAACCTCCCTGACCCTCCGAGAACTTCCCCCACGACCCCG
>CAZVYZ010000075.1:0-6495 GCA_964630695.1 uncultured Ruminococcus sp. | reverse complement strand
GGCTTCCCCTTGGGGGGAAGCTGTCGCGTAAGCGACTGATGAGGGGGGATAAATCTCCACTCACGCAAGGCTTCTATTTCCCTCACGCATCCCACCAACCAAACGAGCGCGATAGCCGCACTCTTTACCGCCACGCACCTCCCAACCAACCAAAAACTTCCCTGTACGGCAACCGCCGTCCCAAAAGCGAAAGAAATCTTCACGACCCAAAACGGCGGTTGTCGTGCAGGGAAGTTCTCGGAGGGTCAGGGAGGTTTGGAGGGTAGGGACCCCTCTCCGAAAGAGGGGTCCCTGCGCCTCCAAGGTCTTCCCCTCTTCCCCCAAGGTCTTTCTTTACTCCCCCTTTACCTCTTCAGCGCAACCGCCGCTTTGGCTTGCTCCGCAATATGCGCCGCTGTCAAGCCGTAACGCTCCAGAAGCGCGGGAACCGTGCCGGAATGCCCGTAGGTGTCGTTCATCCCCACACGCAGGACCGGAACGGGGTACCCCTCGGAAATCACCTCCGCAACCGCGCCGCCGAGACCGCCGATGACGTTGTGTTCCTCCGCCGTGACAATCGCACCCGTTTCGCGCGCCGCCGTAAGCAGAATGTCGCGGTCAATCGGCTTGATGGTGTGAATGTTAATCACACGCGCGCTGATACCGTCCTTTGCAAGCAACTCGCGCGCCTCCAACGCCATGCCGACCATAATACCCGTGGCAACCAGCGTCACGTCCGCACCGTCGGCAAGCGTCACACCCTTGCCCAGTTCAAACCGATAGTCGGGGCGGTCGTTAATCACCGGTACTGCGAATCTGCCGAACCGCAGATAGAACGGTCCCTTTGTCTCCAATGCGGTCTTAACCGCCGCGCGGGCTTCCACCGCGTCGGACGGAACCACAACGGTCATCCCGGGGATGGTGCGCATGAGCGCAATGTCCTCGTTGCACTGGTGCGTCGCGCCGTCCTCACCGACGGTAATGCCCGCGTGCGTCGCGCCGATTTTGACGTTCAGGTGCGGGTAACCGATGGAATTGCGGACCTGCTCAAAGGCTCTGCCCGCCGCGAACATCGCAAAGGAGGACGCAAACACGGTCTTGCCCGTGGTCGCAACGCCCGCCGCAACGCTCATCATGTTCCCCTCTGCAATGCCGCAGTCGAAGAACCGCTCGGGGTGTGCCTTTTTGAACTTGCAGGTCTTGGTCGCCTCCGCAAGGTCCGCGTCCATCACAATGTAATCGTATTGGTCGGCGAATTCGACCAACGCATCGCCGTATGCTTCTCTGGTTGCAATTTTGTCTGCCATTTCCGTATCCCCCTTATTTCGTCAGTTCCGCAAGCGCGGCGGCGTACTGCTCGTCGTTCGGAGCGGTGCCGTGCCACTTGACTTGATTCTCCATAAAGGAGACACCCTTGCCCTTGACCGTCTTTGCGATGATGGCGGTGGGCTTACCCTTGACCGTCTTTGCCTCACGGAACGCTTTCTCAAGCGCGTCGAAATCGTGTCCGTCAACTGCGATGACGTGGAAGCCGAACGCTTCCAGTTTCTTATCGTGCGGCGTGGGGTTCATGACCTCCGCCACGGGACCGTCAATCTGAAGCCCGTTCCAGTCCACGATGACGCAGAGGTTATCGAGTTTGTAGTGGGCGGCGAACATGCACGCCTCCCAGACCTGCCCCTCCTCACTCTCGCCGTCGCCGACGACGGTATAAACGCGGTAGTTCTTGCCCGCAATCTTGCCCGCAAGCGCCATACCCGCCGCCGAACTGATACCGAGTCCGAGCGACCCCGCCGACATATCCACGCCGGGGGTCAGGGTCATATCGGGATGCCCCTGCAGGCGGGAGTCCAGTTTGCGCAGGGTGGTCAGTTCGGACACGGGGAAGTAGCCCCGATTTGCCAGCGCGGCGTAAAGCCCCGGGGCGCAGTGACCCTTGGAAAGAACGAAGCGGTCGCGGTCCTCCCATGCGGGGTCCTCGGGTTTGACGTTCAGTTCGGAAAAGTACAGATACGCGAGGATGTCCGCGATGGAAAGGGACCCTCCGGGGTGTCCCGATTTGGCGGCGTGGGTTTCTTCGATGACGCCGATGCGGATGTTCCTTGCCGCGTTTTCAAGCAAAACTCTTTCAGATGCTTCCATTTCAGTCCTCCGAAAAATAAAGTTACTCCTTAATTATATAACAAACAGGCGGAAATGTCAAGTGCTTCCGCGCTTTTTCGCCCCGTTCTCCCGAAAAAGCATTGACACGCGCGCCCTGTTGTGGTAAAATAGCAGAGGAAAGGCAATGCCGCACAAATGCGCCGTCGAAAATGCGCGGTGTTACCGAAAATCTCACGGCAAGGAACGGTTACAAAAATGGTAATTGACAGACTGGAAAATCTGGAGCGCTATGCGTCGCTTCATCCCCGCTTTCCCCGCGCGTTTGAATATCTGCGCGGGCTTCTTGCGTCGGGCGCGTCCGACGGAAAGCACGTTCTTGCCGGCACCGAGGTGCCGGAGGAAATTTATGTGAATCTCTGCACGGTCAACGCGGAGCCACACGATGTGGCGGTTGCGGAAAGTCACGAAAAATACATTGACGTACAGGTGATTCTCTCGGGTGACGAGTTGATGTTTTCTCCCGTTATTGCGTCCGCGGTGACTGAGAGAAGCACGGAAAAGGACTACGCGCTTTACGCGCCCGTGCCGATTGCCGATTGCACGCGTCTCTGCGTTCCGGCGGGTCATTTTGCCGTCTTTTTCACGGGTGAGCGGCACGCGCCCTGTCACGCAGTCTCCCCCTCGCGCATTCGCAAGGCAATTGTGAAAGTGTTGGAGTGAGGTTTCGGAGAGAGGAAGAAGTCCTTGGAGGGGGAGAGGGTCCTCTTGAAATGAGGGCAACGCGGCGGAGCCGCTATTGACAAGATTTTGCATAGCAAAATCTGTCACCCTCTCCCCCTCCAAGCCTCCCTCTCACCCCGAGAACTTCCCCCACGACCCCGCCATCTGCAAAGCGGAAATTTGATTTGCTTTATAAAGGGCGGGGTCTTGGGGGAAGTTTTTGTCGTTTGGGGGAGGTATGGGTTTGTTACAGCGTGCGGTTAACGCGCTTATTTGGCAAGCAAAAATCGTTTCAGGTGCGGATTGCTATTCGGGAAAATTATAGTTAGAACTGATTTTGTTTTAGAAACAAGGGTATGAAACGGGATACAGGCGGTTGTGCGGCGGGGCGGCGGCGCATTTTTGCGAAACAACCGCGTTCCGCTGCCGATGTCCCGCTCATATTTTTCAAAAACACTTGACAAGAACGGGGAGGTGTGATATAATAGTGGAAAGAGAGACTATTTTCACGGAAAGGTGACAGAGAATGAAAAACGTGCAAGCGAAACGAATTGCGAAAATTGCGCTGTCAGCCCTAATCCTGACCCTCGCGGCAGTCCTGCTTGCGGTCCCCGCTTATGCGGCGGAAAGCGAGACGGGAAAGGTCGCGCCGTTCTGGTTTACCCCCCTCGGCATGACGGTAATCATTCTGGCGGTCGCGGTCCTCGTCGTTGCTTTGGTCTGCCTTGTGCGGGCAAGCAGGGCGCGGAGAAAGGACGAAAAGCCAACCGTCATTCCGTTGGCGCCGAACCTGCCGGACATGCGGACGCGGGAAGACGAGCCGCAAACCTTTGCGGAAGCGGTTGAAAAGTACGCAAAGGAAGAAGAGCAGAAAGAAGCGCAGGCCCAAAAGCGGGAACTGAACCGTGCAATCAACGAGGTGCTGTATGACATCCGTCTCGCGGACCGCATGGAACGGAGCGCGCAACCGGCAACCGAAACCGCCGTACATCCCGAACCTGCGCAAACGTCCGATGCAGCCGGAGAAACGGTTGCGGTGACAAACGAAGAAACAGCCCCTGCGGCGCCCGCATGCGATGTGGCGCAGGAACTTGCCGACCGTGTGGAGCAAAGAACCGACCGCAAGACCGACGCGGACAGCATCCGCGAAACCGACGAGCAGAGCGTCAGAAAAGCCGCATACTATACGGCATTTGAAGAAGCGAAGAACATCTCCGCGGACGCGACCGACGCAATCGAACTGACCGAGGAAGCCGAGGACATTACGCCCGCAGTCACAGCGGAACTGGAAGAGGAACTCGCGCAAACCGAGCAGCCGCTCGAAGCCGAGCCGGTTGACGATGCGGCGTTGGATGCCGTTATTGCGGACATCCGCGATTCGGTTCTGTCGGAGGGTGAGGAACCGATTGAGTTGCGCGAAGACGACGCGGAAGCCACCGAGGCAGCGGTCAACGAAACCTTGGAGGAAGCCATCGCGGAGCCTGCCGAAGAACCGGTTGCGGCGGCGTATGCCGACCTGACCGAGGACGTTGATGCCGAAGCCGACGACGAGGAAGACGAAGCCGACGACGAGGATGCCGAAGCGGACGACGGAGCAGAAGCAGCAGACGCGCCTGCCACGTTCGGCGGTCAGCGGATTGTATACATTGATGCAAAAGCCAATCCCGAGGCATATGCGGAACTTCTGGAGCGCGAGAGACGCGGCGAAGTCACGCTGGTCTACCGCTATCGCAAGAGTTTTCTTGCCAAGATGTCGCTTACGCAGGATACAATCAAGGCTTACCACAGCGAGTTGA
This sequence comes from uncultured Ruminococcus sp., assembly GCA_964630695.1. Lineage (GTDB taxonomy): Bacteria > Bacillota > Clostridia > Oscillospirales > CAG-272 > UMGS1865. Next base: position 1,897 of record CAZVYZ010000075.1, on the reverse strand, counting down.
AGAACGCGCTTCTTGCCTACAAGGGCGTGAAGTGCCGCACCAGTTGGGGCTACGAGGCATTCAACAAAGGCAGAACCAAACTGGCGCGCATGGACGTCAAGACCAAATCGATCTACCTCTACCTTGCAGTCGACCCGCAGTCGCTTGTGGATACGAAATACAACTTCAAGGACATGTCCGAGAAGAAAAAGTACGCCGCAACGCCCGTGCTGATGAAGATTCGCGGCGAGCGGAAGTTCAAGCACGCTCTGGAACTGATTGAAAAAATCTGCGGCGAAGAATTGCAACTCAAGCGCTTGGAGGTCGAACCGACCGACTACCGCCTGCCGCTCATGACGCAGGACGAGATGATTGAGGCGGGCTATGTCAAGATGATGGTCGGCGCCATTCTGGTTGTCCCCGAAACGGCTGAACCTGCGGAACCCGCTGAACCGGAGAATATCGCGGAGCATACCGAAGCCGCGCCTGCCGATGCGGAAGCCGTTGCAGTTACGGTTTCTGCGGATGCAACCGAAGACGCGGCGCCTGTTGCAACCGAAAATGCCGAAGCGGTTGAATCGGTTGAATCGGTTGAGGCGGTTGAAACCGCGGCAGTTCCTCAGCCTGAAGAAGTTGCCGACACGGAAAAGACCGAATAAGCACGCTTCAATCGAAAAACGATGTCCCGAATGCCCTGTTGCATTCGGGACATTTTTTCTTTTCTTTTTAGAGGAATACCAATTCCGATTCTGAATTCATGCAAAAACAGGAAAGGGATAACGGCATCAGCCGTTATCCCTTTCCGTTCCGGTATTCCGTTTTTGAGGCTTTCAGACTGTCAGTTTATCCAGATACCAGACTCCGTCGACGTTGGCGAGGACCATGCGGTAAGTGAATTTTTCGTCTGGTTTGCCGACCTCCCACGCGTCCATCGTGAGCAGGACTCTTTTTGCGTTGCTCGGCTTGATGATTTTCATGGTTCCGAAGTCAAACACCAACTCCGCCCGCTCGCTCTCCTTTGCGCTGTCAAGGCAATAGAGGTTGCCGCCCTCCTCTTGGTATCTTGCCACCGCGATGGAGGAGGCTCCGCCGATGGTGGCGGTCAGTCCGTCAAAGACTGCGGGGTAGACCTGCTTTTCCAGCAACTCGGGGCTATAGACCTTTTCCGCCGCTTCTTTCAGTTCCGCGACAGACCCCAGCCCGCACCGCGGGTCCACGATGCTGTAATTCTGTTTATAGGTCGACATATCCGCGTCGTAGACGTCCCGATAAATCGGGGATTCCTTATCATAGGTTGGCAGTCCCGCGCCGTAGAATGCGACGTTCAGCCGTCTTGCCGCTTCTGTCAATTCGACGACCCTGTCAAACACGTCGTCGAGTTTCGGTGCTTTACTACACCCACCGCACCCCGACAGACCCACCGTCAGGGCGACCGCGCAGAGGATGGTTAGGATTGTTTTTTTCATGTTTAGACCTCGGGAAAGACCTTGGGACTCTGTCCCAAACCCTGCTTAAAAACTTCTTGAAAGAAGTTTTTAAGAATTTCAAGAACTTTAACCAACGGGGATTTTACCCCTATGTTTATGTGGTACTGGTTTTTCTGTAGCCGTTTATGCTCTACGCATTCCGGCTGCTCCTGCTACCGGATAGAAATAGTAAGACCTCGGGACTCTGTCCCGAACCCTGCTTAGAAAACTTTTGAGAAAGTTTTCTAAGGACTTTCAAAACTTTATCCAAGGGGGATTTTACCCCTATGTTTATGTGGTACTGGTTTTTCTGTAGCCGTTTATGCTCTACGCATTCCGGCTGCTCCGAGCCAAATCCCGTCCAGCGGGATTTGGACGGCGGCAACTTGTTGCCTTGCCTCTCTCCGCTACCGGATAGAAATAGTAAGACCTCGGGACTCTGTCCCGAACCC
>CAZVYZ010000074.1:0-7087 GCA_964630695.1 uncultured Ruminococcus sp. | reverse complement strand
GGCAAGCCGCTGACCAAATCCCGCTGGACGGGATTTGGCTCGGAGCAGCCGGAATGCGTAGCGCATAAACGGCTACAGAAGAAACGGTACCACAAAAAGAAAGGGGGAAATCCCCCTTAGTTAAAGTTCTTGAAATTCTTAAAAACTTCTTTCAAGAAGTTTTTAAGTGGGTTCGGGCAAAGCCCGAGGTCTTAGGCTTGGGGCAACGCCCCAAGGTCTTCAGGTCTTACATTCCGGAAAGGAGTACACATGGCGCAGAAGCGGAATCATCTGATGCGGTACGTCATTTTAGCGGTGACGTTTTGTGTCGTGTGCCTTGTATACGTCGGGAGGATGTTTTACGTCCAGATTATCACAAAGGAAGAGACGAAAGAGGACGGGACAAGCGTCCGATTGGTCATCGTTCCGGCGGTCCGAGGCGAGATATTCGACCGAAACGGGAAAGCGCTGGTCGCAAACCGCTATACCTATGACTTGGTCCTGTCGAACGCGGCGCTGTCGGCGGTCAGCGCAACCGACGTGAACCGCATCTGCCTGAGCCTGCTGGACGCACTTCGCGTCTGCAACGCGGAAAGTACGCATACCGAAAAATATTTCCCGTTTGACGGAACCTACCCGAATTACAGTTATTCGGACGCCGCGCAGAACGAAAATACCTCGGTCAGTTACCAACTGGGGCGGATTCTCAAAGCGCACGGAATGAAAGCCGACACGTCCGCAAAAAATTTCGTTTCCGAACTGGTTGATACCTACCGCCTGCGGGAGACCGACGGCGCGGGGAACCGAATTTACACCGACCGCCAGATTGACCGTCTCTTCCGTCTGCACTACGACATGGAGGCGAAGAAATTCCCGGACGGCGAGGATTATACCTTTGCGGTCGGCGCGGATACGACGTTCCTGACCTACGTGCAGGAACAGAGCCTGACGGGCGTGTCCTTTACGGTCACCGCGGGAAGAACGTATTGCTATCCGAATTACGCGTCGCATATCCTCGGCACGGTTGGTCCAATCTATTCCGAGGAGTGGGACTACTATAACGAGCGTGGGTACCAGATGAACGCGTTGGTCGGAAAGTCGGGCTGTGAGGCGGCGTTTGAGGAGTACCTGCACGGTACCGACGGAAAACTGAAAGTCACCTTTGACGCAAACGGGACGGTCCTTGAAGTTGAGACGATTGTCGCACCGCAGTCGGGGCAGGATGTCTATCTCACGATTGACATCGACCTCCAGATTGCCGCCGAGGACGCGCTGAAACAGAACGTGGAGAACGTGCAGAACGCGGGCGGTGACTTCGCTTCCAAAGGCTACGAATGCAACGCGGGCGCGGCGGTGGCGATGGACCCGAACACCTTTGAAATTTTCGCCATTGCTTCCTACCCGATATTTGACCTCACCACCTACAACCGCGACTATGCCGACCTTGCCGCGGACCCCGCAACGCCCCTGCTCAACCGCGCCCTGCGCGGGGTCTACGCACCCGGTTCGACGTTCAAGGTCCTGATGGCGGCGGTGGGGCTGAACGACGAGCTGATTACCGCCTCCACGCGGGTGACGTGTACGGGAAGTTATCGATACGGCGACATTGCGCCGAAGTGTTCCACTTATCCGCACGCCTACGGTGCAAGTCTGACGGTCACGCAGGCGCTGGCGGATTCCTGCAATAGTTTTTTCTTTGACCTCGGATTGCAGATGGGAATCGACCGGATGTCGGAGTATATGAAAGCGTTCGGTGTCGGCGAGGAGACAGGAATTGAACTCGGCGAGGAGACCGGTCGGCGCTCCGAGCGGGACAGCAGTTGGCAGGCGGGAAACGTGCTGTCGGCGGCAATCGGACAGTACAACACGCAGATGACCCCGCTTCAGATCGGGGCAATGATTTCCACGGTGGTCAACGGCGGGACGCGCTATCAGGCGCACCTGCTCCGCGGGGTGTGGGCGTTCGGAAGCAGTGAGCCGTCCTACACCGACGAAAATCTGACCGACTCGCCGCTCTCCCGCACGGAACTGTCCGCGTCGGCGGTGAACACGGTCCTGCGGGGAATGCGGGACGTGGTGACGGGGTCGGTTCTGCGGAATTATACGAACGCGGGGGTCAAAAGTACGGTCGGCGGCAAGACGGGTACCGCCGAGGTGTGGAAGTACCTGCGCGACGAGGAAACGGGCGAATATGTTTATGACGACGAGGGCAACCGCAAGCGGGTGACCGTGACGAATGCGCTCTATACGGGCGTGGCAACGGCGCCCGGGGAGGACCGCCCGGGACTTGTGGTGTCGGTGGTGCTGGAAAACGCGTCGCACGGCTACTACGCGTCCTACACCGCCGCCCGCATCACCGCCGCATGGGAAAGTAGGGATGTGGGGGACGCGGGGAGACGCGATGGGATACGTGGAGCAGCTTTATCCCCCCTCATCAGTCGCTAACGCGACAGCTTCCCCCCCGAGGGGAAGCCAGCTTTTCGCTGTGCGAACATAGCAAATAGAAATTTTGAGAAGCAAAATGATAAGAACCAAGCAGAATTACGAAAGCAAGCAGAATTACGAAAACAAACAGGCTTCCCAATTCCTGCTCACATTCTTGTTGTGAACATACTAAAGGGATTTTCGTAAAAGGCTTCCCCTCGGGGGGAAGAAAACTGCAAGCAGTTTGTCGCGTTAGCGACTGATGAGGGGGGATAAATTAGATGGGGATCAGTTATCTGCCTGTATCATTCACAAATTCGCTGTTCATGAAAACAAAACACTGCAACCTGAAGGAGAAACATGGTACCGAATTATATGTTTGGAAGTTATCGGGAGGTTACCCCGCCGTTTTTGCGGGAGAAGGGAATCCGATACCTGTTGGTTGACATCGACAATACGTTGGCGCCGTATGAACAGGCAGAGCCGGACGACGACCTGCGGACATGGCTTGCGAGCCTGCGGGACGACGGCGTGAAAATTGCGCTCGTCTCCAATAACAACAGAGAGCGGGTCGAACGTTTCAACGCCACATTGGGGCTTGACGCGTACCCGAAAAGCGGGAAGCCGAGGGGCAAGACGCTCCTGCTTGCCATGAAAAACATGGGCGCGGAGCAGGGGAATACCGCGGTCCTCGGCGACCAACTCCTGACCGATGCCTGCGCAGGGCAACGACTGGGGCTGCCCGCCATTATCGTCCCACCCATTCGCGATAAACGCAACCTGTTCTTCCGTTTCAAACGGCTGTTGGAACGCCCCTTTATCCGCAAATACGCCAAACGCCACGGTTGGCAGGATTTCATGCGCTTCTGGCACGTCAAGGACGGGCGGAAGTGACACGGGGTATGACATTGCACAGCCATTAACAAGTAACATTCGCCCGAAGCGGAACGACCCGCGTGTCGTTCCGTCAAGTCAATAACTAACTTGAACCACTTCTATCCGGTAGCAGGAGCAGCCGGAATTCGCAGCACGGCAAACGGATGCACCAAAATTCGCACCACAAAAAGAAAGGGGCAAAAATCCCCTTGCTTAAAGTTCTTGAAGGTTCTTAGGAAACTTCTTTCAAGAAGTTTCCTAAGCAGGGTTTGGGACAGAGTCCCAAGGTCTTTCAGAGGAGGTACACAATGAACATAGAAACCATCACCACCGCAACGTTCGGACCCGGAGGGAACGGCGAGTGGTTTTACGCGGACGGGAAGAAGTCCACAACCCAGTCCCCCGAGTGGGTCAGAGAAAAGGGACTGGACGCTTTTGAATATGAAGCGGGAAACGGAATCAGCGCGGGAGAAGCGTCCCTCCGTGCCGTCGGAGAGAAAGCAAAGAAAGCAGGGGTTCTGATGTCCTTTCATACCCCCTATTTCATCTCCCTCTCGGGAACCGACCCCGAAAAAAGACTGAAAAGTCTGGAGTATATCCGCAAGAGCCTCTGGGCGGCGGAACTTCTCGGCGCGGATACCATCGTCATCCATAGCGGGAGCGCCGCAAAAATCACCCGCGAGGAGGCAATGCGACTGTCCGTTGATACCCTTGAGCGGGTCGCCGCTGACGTGGGGGATAGCCCGTGCGCAAGACTCGGCATCGAAACGATGGGGAAAGTCAATCAACTCGGAACCCTCGAAGAGGTTATCGAACAGTGTCGGGTCGCACCAATCTATACCCCCGTCGTCGACTTCGGACATCTCAACGCCCGCGAAAGAGGCGGCGCGTTCCCCGATTGCGACAGTTACCGCCGCGTTTTCAATACCATCGCGGAGAAACTCGGGGACAAACACGCGAAATACCTCCATTGCCACTTCTCCAAGATTGAATATACGGCGGCGGGCGAGAAGCGACACCTCACCTTTGCGGACGAAGCCTACGGTCCCGCATTTGAGCCGCTTGCCGAAGCCATCGTCCGCGAGAACGTCTGCCCGCGTATCATCTGCGAGTCTGCAGGAACGCAGGCGGAGGACGCATTGTTCATGAAAAACGCTTATCTTACCGCAAGAAAGGAACCGAAAACCGAATGACGCTTGCCGAACGCTATCAAACCGCCAAACGCGCGCTGTTTGACGCGGTTTACAATGACCTCAACGACCGCCAGAGGGAGGCGGTCTATACCGTCAATAACCCCCTGCTGGTCCTCGCGGGCGCGGGGAGCGGAAAGACCACCGTGCTCGTCCGTCGCATCGCGTTCATCATCCGATACGGAAACGCGTATTTCAGCGAAACCGTCCCCGACGGGCTGACCGACGAGCAGGTCGACTACCTCGCGCAGGCGGCGAAAACCTGCACGAAAGAGCAGATTCGCCCGATGCTTGACGCGTTTGCCGCAGACCCCTGCCCGTCCTACGCCGTGTTGGCAATCACTTTTACAAACAAGGCGGCAAAGGAAATCAGAAGCCGCATTGACGCCATGTTTGCCGACGACCCCGCAGGGTGCGCCGAGATTATGACGGGGACGTTCCACTCGGTCTGCGTGCGCATTCTGCGCCGCCATTCCGAAGCCGCAGGGTACCGCGCGGGTTTCTCCATCTACGATACCGACGATAGCAAAAAGGCATACGCCGAGGCGCTCAAACGGTGCCGAATCGACGAAAAACTTCTGCCCATCAAGACGGTCGCAAACGCGGTCAGCCGCGCAAAGGACCGCCTCCTGACCCCCGAGGACTTCGAGAGCGAGGCGGGCGCGGATTTTCGCATGGGGCAGATTGCTCGGGTCTATACCGCTTATCAACAGATTCTGCGCGAATCCAACGCGCTGGATTTTGACGACATCATCATGCAAACGGTGCTTTTGTTCCGCCGGCATCCCGAGATTGCGGGGTACTATCAGAAACGGTTCCGCTACGTCTGCGTGGACGAGTATCAGGACACGAACGTCGCGCAGTTTGAACTGACCCGCCTGCTTGCCGCAGGACACCGGAACCTGATGGTGGTCGGCGACGACGACCAGAGCATCTACCGCTTCCGCGGCGCAACGATTGAGAACATCCTCTCGTTCGACAAGGCGTATCCCGGCGCCAAGGTCATCCGTCTGGAGCAGAATTACCGCTCTACACAGAACATTCTGGACGCGGCGAACGCCGTGATTGCGAAGAACAACGGGCGGATGGGCAAAACGCTCTGGACCTCGGCGGGCGCGGGGGAGATGATTCATCTGGTCGGTTGCGAGGACCAGAACGGCGAGAGCCGCCGTATCGTGGACACGGTGCAGAAACTGGTGGCAAGCGGAAACGCGCACTACCGCGATTTCGCGATTCTTTACCGCATGAACGCGCAGTCGCAGAACATCGAAAAGGCGTTTGCGCGCGCGGCGGTCCCGTATCGGATGCTATGCGGCACGCGGTTCTCGGATCGCAAGGAAATCCGCGATGCGGTTGCGTACTTACAGTTGATTAACAACCACGACGACAACGTGCGTCTGCTCCGCATCATCAACGAGCCGCGCCGCAAAATCGGTCCCAAGACCTTGGAGGCGATTGCGGCAATTGCGGCGGAGCAGGACTGCTCGCAGTTCGCGGTCATCGAGCGGGCGCAGTCCTATGCGGCGCTGAAGAATGCCGCACCGATGCTGGACGATTTCGCGCGCCTGATTAACGGGCTGTCGGCGGACGCTGCGGAAATGCGGCTGGACGTGCTGTTTGACGCGATGCTGGACCGCTCGGGGTATCGGCAGATGCTGATTGAGGCGGGCGAAGCGGAGGCGGAACGGCTTGAAAACCTGGAAGAGTTCAAGTCACAGATTCTGGAGTACATGAAAGAGTCGGAGGACGAAAACGAGACACCCACGCTGACAGGCTTTCTGGAAGAAACGGCGCTTGTGGCGGATGTGGACCGCTACGACGAGAGCGCCGACGCGGTGGTGATGATGACGGTTCACAGCGCGAAAGGGCTGGAGTTCCCGATTGTGTTCCTGCCCGGGATGGAGGACGGTATTTTCCCGGGGATGCAGACGATTGAGGGCAGCGAGAGCGAGATGGAAGAGGAGCGTCGGCTTGCGTACGTTGCGATTACGCGGGCGAAAAAGGAATTGTACATCCTGCACGCGGACCAGCGCCTGCTGTACGGCAGGACCGGTTACAACCCGTTGTCGCGGTTCGTTTCCGAGATTCCCGCGAAGTTGATTCAAGAAGAAAAGACGCAACGCGGGGGTATTTGGGGGCGGACGCAATCGCAGGGGACGTTCGGAAACAACGGTGTTTACGGCAGTTTCGGTGCGCAGTCGCCGGCTTCGCAGAAAAAGACCTATTACCGCGGGCAGGACGAGCGGAGTGGAGGAAGCAACGGAACGAACGGGCGCGGTACGGTGCGGGTAACGCTCGGAAGTCCCGCGGCGCCGCGTCCCGCGTCCCGTCCGGCAGTCTCTCCTGCGCGCCAAGCGCCTGTCTTTGCCCCCGGTGACCGCGTGGAGCATATGGTTTTCGGCGCGGGCGAGGTCATCTCCTGCAAAAAAATGGGTGCGGACATTCTCTACGAGGTTATTTTTGAAAAGGCAGGCACCAAAAAACTGATGGGGTCTTTCGCGAAGATGCGGAAAGTGTAGGAAGACCTTGGAGGGGTGAGGGGAAGACCTTGGAGGCGCAGGGACCCCTCTTTCGGAGATGGGGTTAACGCGGCAAAGCCGCTATTGACAAGATTTTGC
>CAZVYZ010000073.1:0-7241 GCA_964630695.1 uncultured Ruminococcus sp. | reverse complement strand
AAACTTCTTTCAAGAAGTTTTTAAGCAGGGTTTGGGACAGAGTCCCAAGGTCTTTTTCTACCATTTCTATCCGGTAGCGGAGAGAGCGCAAGCGAACAAATCCCGCTTGACGGGATTTGGCTCGGAGCAGCCGGAATTGGTAGAGCGTATACGGCTACAGAAAATCAGCAACACAAAAACACAGGGGTGAAATCCCCCTTGCTTAAAGTTTTGAAAGTTCTTAGAAAACTTTTTCAAAAGTTTTCTAAGTAGGGCTTGGGGCAAAGCCCCAAGGTCTTAATAAAAGGAGATAACAAAAATGGATTGCCTGTTCTGCTCAATTGTCAAGGGGGAGATTCCCTCGAAAAAGGTCTACGAGGACGATATGGTCTACGCGTTCCGCGACATCAACCCGATGGCGCCTACCCACGTCCTCGTCGTGCCGAAATGCCATATCGCGTCCGCCGATGAGATTACCGAGGCAAACAGCCGGTATGTCGCACATATCTTTGAGGTCATCCCCAAAATTGCCAAAGCCGAGGGACTGACAAACGGCTACCGCGTCATCACCAATTGCGGCGAGGACGGCTGCCAGTCGGTCAAGCACCTCCACTTCCACCTGCTCGGCGGCAAAAAACTCCCCGAAAGCATGGCGTAATGACCCTCTGGGAAGAACTTCTCGCGGACGAATCCGACCTGCTCTGGGAGAAACTCCGCAAAACAGAAAAAAACGTGGTCCTCTACGGCATGGGAAACGGCGCGGATAAAATTCTCGCTGTCTGCGCGGAAAAAGGAATCCCCGTGCACGGCGTGTTCGCCAGTGACGGCTTCCGCACGGGAAAACCGTTTCACGGTATGACCGTGGAAAGCCGCCGCGAGGTGTTCAGCCGCTTCGGCGCGGAAAACGTCGCGGTCCTCCTCTCGTTCGCCTCCTCCCGTCCCGAAGTGCTGGAACTGATTCGCGGCGTGGCGGCGGAAGCCGAACTGTACGTCCCCGACGTCCCCGTCGCGGGCAATACCCTCTTTGACGCAGACTTCGCCCGCACACACCGTGACGACCTGCTCCGCGCCCGTGACCTGCTCTGCGACGGGGAGTCCCGCCGCATCTTTGACCTGACCGTCGCCGCCAAACTGACGGGACGCGCGGAATTTCTCTTTCAGGCAGTCAGCGACCCCGCAGAAACCGTGCGCGAATTGGTCCGCCCCGAGGAAATCCGCACGGCGCTTGACCTCGGCGCCTACACGGGCGATACGGTGCGGGAACTTCTGAACGCAGGCGCAACCCCCGAAACCGTTTACGCCGTGGAACCCGATGCGCGCACCTTTCGGAAACTCTCCGACTACGCGGAACGGGAAACGCGGACAACCGTCCTCCCGCTCCATGCCGCCGCATGGAATCGGCGGGAAACGCTTTCGTTCGGCGCGGCGGGAAACCGCGGCTCCGCACTCGGCGAGACGGTCAAAAAAATGCTCCCCGTCGACGGAATCCCGATGGACGAGGTGCTTGGTGACGCACGGGTCGACTATATCAAATTCGACGTGGAGGGCGCGGAACGGGAGGCAATCGAGGGACTTTCCATGCACCTCGGACGCGATTTGCCGACGCTTCTGGTGTCGGTCTATCATCGCAGTGAGGACCTCTTTGCCCTCCCCCTGTTCCTGCACGCGCGCTTTGGCGGCTACGGACGTTTTTTCCTGCGCCGCTTTTCGGGCCTGCCCGCGTGGGACCTGAATCTGTACGTGAGGAGGTAACGGCATGAGCCTGCAAACCACACTTTGCTATCTGGAGGACGGCGACCGCTACCTGCTCCTGCACCGAACCAAAAAGGAGAACGACGAAAATCACGACAAGTGGATTGGCGTTGGCGGAAAGTTTGAGGACGGCGAAAGCCCCGAGGAGTGTCTCCTGCGCGAGGTCCGCGAGGAAACGGGGCTGGTCCTCACGCGCTACCGCTATCGCGGCATTGTGACCTTTGTCTCCGACCGCTACCCCTGCGAATATATGCACCTCTTCACCGCCGACCGCTGGGAGGGAACCGAAACGGTCTGCGACGAGGGCGACCTGCAGTGGATGCGCAAATGCGACTTCCGCTCGCTCCCGATGTGGGAGGGCGACCGCATTTTCCTTGCGCTTCTCGATTCCGACGCGCCGTTCTTCTCCCTCAAGTTGGTCTACTGCGGCGAAATGCTGACCGGTGCATGGTTGAACGGTGAAAAAATCCAAAAAATTTCATGAAAGGTATTGACAATCACGCGATTGTGTGATATAATCTAATTACAAAATCAAAAAGCAAAATTAAAGGAGGAACAACATTATGCCCGGACCCGGTGGTGGAGGACATGGCGGTGGATTTGGCGGAGGCTTCGGCGGAGGCGGAGGTTTTCGCGGCGGATTTGGCGGAGGACACAGACCGCCAAGACCCGGCTTCTTTTTCATGCCGTTCTGGGGCGGCGGATGCCTTGGCGCACTCTTTGCCCCGATTATCTGCTTTGTGCTTGCAATTTTTCTGATGATTGGACTGATTGGCGGCGGACTGACAACGCTGTTCCGCGGCGGCAACGTCGTGTACAACGAAAACAAAATGCAGGACTATGCCAACCGTCAGTACGCGACAATCTATGACCCGAGCAGTGCGACCTACGAGGACAATATTCTGATTGTATTCCTGACAAACGAGGACGGTCAGTCCTACTACTGCATCGGGTGGGTCGGTGACAATCTCAAGTCGCAGGTGAGCGACCTGTTCGGCAACGAATACACCGCGCTCGGCAGTGCGATGCAGTCGTCGATCAACACGAGCAGTTACCGCTACTCGCTCGGCACCAATCTCGCACAGGTGACCGAAAAATTACAGGCTTCTGTTGAAGAGAAAAGCAAGGGGCTTGAAACAGTCTATAAAGTGCAGAAAGAGGGGAGCCACGAAGCAGGCAAGGTTTACAACCGAAGCAATTCGGACATTCAGTTCAACGCCGAAACGGTTGACGCGGCACTGAAGAGTTTTACCGAATCCACCGACATCTCGATGTCGATTGTGGTTGCGGACGCGAAAGACGTTTTCGGCAAGTCACTGAATGCCGCCGCGATTCTCGCCTTGCTTGTTTGCATTGCGTTGATTGTTTACGCGGTCGTTGCAATCGTCCGCTACGTCAAGCGCCGCGAGGAAAAGCGCGACGACTGGAGGTAAGAAAGACCTTGCAGGCGCAGGGAGGGTCCTATGAAAGGGTCCTCCCTCTCCTCCAAACCGCCCTGACCCTCTCCGAACTTCCCCACAAGACCCCCGCCGCTTACGGAGCGAACGGTTGATTCGCTTTCGTAAGGAGCGGGGGTCTTTTGGGGAAAATTTTTTTGGATTGGGAGGTACGGGTTTGTTGCAGGGTGCGGCTATCGCGCCCGTCCGGTCTCAGTCCTCCACCCGTTCGCCGAGGATGTTGCGATACTTCTGATAGAACGACTCGAAATAGCCGCCGTCCAGTGCTTCGCGGATTTTCGCGGTCAGTTCGTTATAGAAATACAGGTTGTGGACCACTGCCAAGTGCATTCCGACCGACTCTTTCGCCTTGAGCAGATGGCGGATATACGAACGGCTGTAATTGCGGCAGGCGGGGCAACCGCACCCCTCGTCCACGGGACGACCGTCCCGCATATATTTTTCGTTGAACAGGTTGATTTTCCCGTGCCACGTGAACAGGTTGCCGTGTCGCGCGTTCCGCCCGGGCATCACGCAGTCGAAGAAATCCACGCCGAGGTGGACTGCCTCCAGAATGTTGCACGGGGTTCCGACCCCCATCAGGTAGCGCGGCTTATCCGCGGGCATATACGGCTCCACCGCGTCGATGATACGGTACATCTCCTCGGTCTCCTCACCGACTGCCAGACCGCCGATGGCGTAGCCGTTGCAATCCAACTCCGCAATCTGCTGCATATGGCGGATACGCAAATCCTCGTAGGTTCCGCCTTGGTTAATCCCGAACAGCATCTGGTGGCGGTTGATGGTGGAATCCATTGAATTCAGCCGTGCCATTTCCGCTTTGCAGCGCACCAACCAACGGTAGGTCCGCGCGATACTGTCCTCAACGTATTTGTAGGGCGACGGATTCTCGATACACTCGTCAAATGCCATGGCAATGGTCGACGCGAGGTGCGACTGGATTTGCATGCTCTCCTCGGGTCCCATGAAAATGCGCTTTCCGTCGATATGCGACTGGAAATAGACGCCCTCTTCCTTGATTTTCCGGAGTCTGGCAAGCGAAAACACCTGAAATCCGCCGCTGTCCGTCAGAATCGGGCGGTCCCAATTCATGAATTTGTGGAGTCCCCCCATGTCGTAAATGAGATCGTCACCCGGGCGGACGTGCAGGTGATAGGTGTTGGATAACTCCACCTGACAGCCGATTTTCCGCAACTCCATCGTATCCACCCCGCCCTTGATTGCGGCGCAGGTCCCGACATTCATAAACACCGGTGTCTGGATGTCTCCATGGACGGTATGCAGGACGCCTCTTCGCGCCCGCCCGTCCCGTTTCAGCAATTCAAATTCCTTTGACATGGTAAAATCCTTTCTTAGCACAGGATGCGGAATCGCGCGGTCCTGCTACGAAAACAGTATCCAGAGAATCAGGCAAAGCGCCGCCGCGGGCGTTGCAAGCGACATCGCGGTCAGTTTTGCCGTCTCTTTCAGCGGCGGAATCCTGTCCAGTTCGGAATCCTCCCGCTTTGCGTAGCGGTGGAAGATTTTCCGCGCCTCGCCCGCCGCAAATGCCGAAAAGAGCAGAAGCAGGACCATCAGGCAGAAGATAAACAGTTCCCCGCTCCCTGCGTTCACATAGAACGCCGAAAGATACGGTTGCCCGAACAGGCAGAACAGGTTATAAATCAGATGCAGGAGCATCGGCGCCAGCACCGACCGTGTGGCATACATTGCCCCTGCAAGCAGGAAGCCGAGCCACAAATAAACGGGAAACAGGCGGAACGAGAAATGCAGCATGGCAAAAAACAGCGTGCTGACAAAGATTGCCGTTCCCGTGCTGACCCGCTCGTACTCCGCGCACAGGATGGAACGGTAGACCAATTCCTCGCAGAACGCGGGAAGCACGCCGAACGCAAGCAGGAGGTAGATTGTCTCCCACGCGCTCCCGCCCGACCGTGCCAAAAAGGTATTATACAACGTGAAATTGCCCGTCAGGGATGAGATTCCGCCGGTCAGGATGCTGATCAGCAGGCTTCCCGTCACCATCATGACCAAGAGACAGACAAGGAACCACGCGTGTTTCACCCGTAACTTTTTGAATCGGATACGGTCCGGAAATTTTTCGTCCCGCAACCGGATGTAGACCACTGCGGGAATCAGGAAAATCAGCACCTGCAGCAGGATGACCCCGATGTATTCGCTCCCCCGCCGCGAAAGGTTGTCCTGCGCGATGCGCGACAGGCGCACCAGCAAAAAGGTCACCGCCACCAGAATCGGCGGAATCGGTCGCGCCACCGCGCGCCATCCCGTTTTGGGCTTCGGCTCCGCCGCAGGCGCGGCTTTTGCCGTCCCGTCCGCATCTCCCGATTTGCGGAAGAACCGCCGCCAAACGCCCACTGCCGTGGTTTTCACCTTATCCGCGCCCTTTTGCGCGTATTCGGTGAGGTGCAGGCGGTCGGCGGTCGACTTGAGTTTTCTCCCCGCGCGTTTGACGCCGCGCACAAGCGGCGCGGGAACGGTCCATTTCCGCTCCTTTTCCCCGAACCGCAGAATCTCCCGTTCGGTAACAATCACCGTCACGGGCAGGTCGTGCGCCTCGGTCGGAATCGTCTCAAACAGCAACTCCTCCCAGACCACGCCCATTGCAACCCCCGCAAAGGACGCAAGAAAGCGGTCGTAGCACCCCTTTCCCTGCCCCAGTCGGTTGCCGCTTCTGTCGTAGCACAACCCGGGGAGGATGCAAAGCGTATGACGGTCCGCCATGCAGATCGGCGCATCTGCGGGCGGCTCGGGAATTCCGTAAGCCCCCGCCGCCAGTTTATCCCCCTGCCGCAGGACGCGGAACGTCAGTCGGTCGCTACCGACCTCGGTCACGGGGAACGCAATGGTCTTGCCCTCCCTCCGGCAACGTTTTGCCAGCGGAATCAGGTCGATTTCCCCCGTCATCGGGACGTACAGGAACACCTTTTTTGCCCGTCGGAATTCTGCGGACTGCGCAATCAGCGAACAGATTTGCTCATCCCGCGCTTTTTTTTCCTCGGGCGGCAGTTTTGCGCGCGCGTAGCGGCAGGCGTCCCGCAACTTTTTCTTGCTGACCGTTTCTTCCATCTTACTTTGCAAGGACCGAACGGGCAAGCGCCCGCGCCTTTTCCTCGCCGCACAGGCACGCCACCAGTTCCAGTCCGAACTCCGTTGCCGCGCCCATGCCGACGGCGGTCACGATTTTTCCGTCCCGCGCCACGCGCGTATTCCCGACCGTTGCGCCGGTCAGTTCGTCCTCAAACCCCGGGAAGCAGACCGCCGTTTTCCCGCGCAAATACCCCCCGTGTCCCAACACCATCGGTGCGGCGCAGATTGCGGCAAGGTATCCGCCGTTTCGGTCCGCCGCGCGCAGCGCCTGCGCGACCGTCGCGGATTCGTCCAGATGTTTTGCCCCCGGCATTCCCCCCGGCAGAATGACCATCTCGGGCTTCGCGTCGCGGTACATGGCGTCCGGAATATCGGGTTGGACCGCGATTCCGTGCGCGCCCGTTATCCACTCTCCGCCGCCGACGCCGACGGTTGTCACCGCCACGCCTGCGCGCCGCAACAAATCCAACGGACACAGCGCCTCGATTTCTTCAAAACCGTTTGCCAAAAACAGATAGACCACGGTACTCCCTCCTTGGTTTATGATTTTCCTGCCGTCAGACGAATCAGCAATCTGATGTCGTCGGGCTGATTTTTCGCCTCGTGTGCCGCGCGGTTCCGTCTGATTTCCCCGCATTTGGTACACCGATGGATGATGATATACCCTTTTCGTGCGTCCGGCTCGACCCGTATCGGTTCCATCTGCCCGCCGCACGCGTTCGCCCTGTCCCCCGGGTTCACGTCCACGTGGAGTGACCACAGGCAAAACGGGCAATGATTTCTGGATGTGTATCCGAGCGGCTCCACCTCCCGCCCGCAGTGCGCGCAGGTAAACCCGCTGTCGTTTTTTGTAAATCGTTTCATTTTTTTTAGACCTCGGGCTTTGCCCGAACCCACTTAGGAAACTTCTTGAAAGAAGTTTCCTAAGAACTTTTAAGAACTTTA
>CAZVYZ010000072.1:0-7365 GCA_964630695.1 uncultured Ruminococcus sp. | reverse complement strand
TGATTCACTTATAATTTGCCCTTTTACGGCTACATCTCCAACGAAACGAATATGGTATGGCATCCATTGGGGAAACTTTTTACGCTGTACAAACATAGCGGGGTATGCCAAGTGTGGTTTGCAAGATAACAAGATATATGATTCACTTATATCTTATCCTTTCACGGCTACAGCCCCAACGAAACGAATATAGAAAAGGCTTCCCCTTGGGGGGAAGCTGGCGCGTTAGCGACTGATGAGGGGGGATAAACCTCTCCTACGCAACGGCTACAAGTTCTTTCGTATCCCAATCACCAATCAAGTGCGATAGCCGCACTCTGCAACGAATCCATACTTCCCAAAACGCCCAAACTTCCCCCATGACCCCGCCATCTTACAAAGCGAATCAAATTTCCGTTTCGTAAATGGCGGGGTCGTGGGGGAAGTTCTCGGAGGGTGTGGGAGGTTTGGAGGGAGAGGGGCGCCTCTTTCAAGAGGTGCTCCTCTCCCTCCAAGGTCTTCCCCTTACCCTCTCATAATTTTTTCTCCAAAGCCCCCGTGGTTCGACAGAAAAAGCGCGGCAGGACGTGTATAATATAAATAATCGGAGAGCGAATGGGGGGACGGACGTGGACGTTTACGTGGACCTGTATTTTTTGATTAACGCGAGCATGGACCTCTTGTGCCTTGCCATGACAGCCGCAATCCTCCACCGCGCCGCAAAACGGTGGAGATTGCTCCTTGCGGCAGTGGTCGGCGGCGCGTATGCCGTCGGAATCCTGATGGCGGGTATCGGCGGCGTGACGGGAGTCCTGCTTGACCTCTGTATGGCGGTCCTCCTCGCGGCAATCGCGTTTTCGGCACGCGGCGGAAGCGCGGGACAACTGCTCCGGAGCGCGGGCGCGTATGCGCTCCTTTCCGCCCTCCTCGGCGGGCTGATGACCGTCCTCTACCGCTTCCTCAATCGCCTGAACCTCCCGCTGGAAGCCTTGCAGGGCGACGGACTTTCCGCGTGGATGTTCGCAATTCTCGCGGCGGTCGCGGGATTCTTTACCCTGCGCGGCGGGAAGTTGTTCCGTCGATCGGAGGCAACGCACGACGTCCGCCTGGAGATTCTCGTGGAGGGGCGGACCGTTACCCTGCATGCGTTGGTCGACTCGGGAAACCTGCTGACCGACCCGCTCAGCGGCAGGAGCGTCATCGTTGCAGACCCCGCCAAATTGACCCCGCAGTTGCCGGTCGGTCTGCTTGACGCACTGGCACACCCGACCGAGGCGCGGGAAAAGTACGCCCGCCGCGTGCGGCTGATTCCCGCACGAACCGCAACGGGGGAGGGGATGCTCGCCGCGTTCGCGCCCGACCGCCTGACGGTCATCGACGGCAAGGAGCGGACCGAAGCAAACGACCTCGTTGCGCTCTCCCCGCTCGGAGATGCCGCGAAAGGCTTTGACGCGCTGATTTCGCTTGAATAAATCCAAACGCAAAGGAGATAAAAGAAAACCATGAATCTGTTTGTACGGTTTCGGAATTGGCTTGCATCGAAATTTCGGAAGAGGGGAGTTTACTACATCAACGGCCCCGAGGTCCTGCCGCCGCCGCTCGACCGCGAGGAGGAAGCGTACTGGATCGCGCACATCGATGAGGAACACGCGCGGGACGTACTGGTGGAGCGGAACCTGCGCCTGGTCGTGTTCATCGCCAAGCGGTTTGAGAACACGGGGACGGGAATTGAGGACCTGATTTCCATCGGAACGCTCGGGCTGATTAAAGCCATCGGGACATTCCACGCGGACAAAGGCATTAAACTGGCGACCTACGCCTCAAGGTGCATCGAAAACGAGATTCTGATGTACATCCGCAAACGGAGCGGTCAGCGGTGCGAGGTTTCGATGGAGGAACCGCTGAACACCGACTGGGACGGAAACGAACTGCTGCTCTCGGACGTGTTGGGGAGTGAGGAGGACGGTGTCGCCTACGAACTGGAACGGGAGGAGGAGCGCGCGGCGGTCCGTCGGGCGGTTGCGGCGCTTGACCCGAGGGAGCGGGAACTGATTGAGTTGCGCTACGGCTTCACGGGTGACGAGTTGACGCAAAAAGAGGTCGCGGACCGTCTCGGAATTTCGCAATCCTACATTTCCCGTCTGGAAAAGCGGACGCTTGCGCACCTGCGGGAGGCAATCGGCGGGAAGATTTGACGTGCCGCGCGTAAAATGCGCGGTTCCCTCTTTACAAAGCGCGAAAAATGTGATACAATAGAACGGAAAGAAATTGTTGCCCGCAAGGGCATGGATAAGGAGAAACAGGATGTCACATTTGAAAAAATTCCGCGCGGCGCTGGCGGAAAAGGGCGCGGACGCGGCAATTATCGGGAGCAAACTGAATCAGAAGTATCTCTCGGACTTCGATTTTGAAGACGGTTTTGTTCTGGTCACCAAGGGGCAGTCCTACCTCATTACCGACTTCCGCTACGTGGAAGCGGCGACCGAACAGCGGAATCCGGAGTTGGAGGTCCTGACCCCGAACATCGGGATGCTGACCTGCATCGGGGAGTTGTTGCGCGAAAACGGCTGTCGCAAGGTTCTGATTGAGGAGGAGACGCTGTCCTATGCCGATTACGCACGGTACCATGAAAAACTGACCGACGCGGAACTGCTTTCGGGCGCTTCGGCAATTCTGGAGGAGTTGCGGCGCTACAAGGACGAGAAAGAATTGGAGAAGATGGCGCGCGCGCAGGCGGTGACCGACGCGGCGTTTGCGCATATCCTGAACTTTATCAAGCCCGAGATGACCGAAATTGAGGTCGCATTGGAGTTGGAGTTCTTCATGCGGCGGAACGGTGCGGACGGACTTGCGTTCGACACGATTGCGGTATCGGGGACTTCGTCCTCGCGTCCGCACGGTGTCCCGGGCAGACGGCAGTTGGAAAAGGGCTTTCTGACGATGGATTTCGGCGCACGGGTGGACGGTTACTGCTCCGACATGACGCGGACGATTGTCATCGGTCATGCGGACGCCGAAATGAAGAAACTGTACAACACGGTTCTGCGTGCGCAGACCGAGGCTTTGGCGGCATACTGTGAGGGGGCTTCCTGCGCGGGGCTTGACAAGATTGCGCGGGACATCATTGACGGGGTTCCCGAATACCGTGGTGCGTTCGGGCACTCACTCGGTCACGGCGTGGGGTTGTTCATTCACGAGAATCCCCGCGTTTCGTCGCGTGCGGGGGACACGGTCCTCTGCCTCGGGAACGTTGTGACCTGCGAACCCGGAATTTATCTGGAGGGCAAGTACGGTTGCCGCATTGAGGACATGGTAGCGATCCGCCCCGACGGCTCCGTTTACAACTTCACCCGCAGTCCGAAAGAGTTGATTGAAGTGTGAGGTAGACCTTGGGGAGGGAGGGAACCCCCTTTCGGAGGGTGTTCCCTCCCTCCCCAAGCCCCTCCCGCTCTCCCCGAACTTCCCTGCACGGCAACCGCCATATTGGTTTGTGAAAACGTTTCTCGCTTTTTTGGTGGCGGTTGCCGTACAGGGAAGTTTTTGGTGTGTCGGGAGGTCGGATTTTGTCACGTTGTGCGGCTTCGCGCCCTGTTTGTGAGCGGGACGCGGTTAGAGGTTTAGCCTTACACGGGCGCCAGCAGACGGAATCTCGGCCGTGCGTAAGGCATTGTATAGCAGTCAACAAGTAACATTCACCCGAAACGGAACGACCCGTGTGTCGTTCCGCCCCATTCAACAACTAACCTGAACTTTTTCTATCCGGTAGCGGAGAGAAACGGCAAGCCGTTGTCCAAATCCCGCTGGACGGGATTTGGCTCGAAGCAGCCGGAATGCGTAGAGCATATATGGCTACAGAAGAAACAGTACCACAAAAAGGAAAGGGGAAAATCCCCCTTGGTTAAAGTTCTTGAAAGTCTTGAAAACTTCTTTCAAGAAGTTTTCAAGCAGGGTTCGGGACAGGGTCCCGAGGTCTTACCATTTCTATCCGGTAGCGGAGAGAGACGGCAGTCGTGCCAATCCCGCTTGACGGGATTGGCCTCGTAGCAGCCGGAATGCGTAGAGCGTAAACGGCTACAAAAAATCAGCACCACATAAACATAGGGGAACAATCCCCCTTCGTTCAAGTTCTTGAAATTCTTGAAATTGGATTGCAAGCAATCCAATTTTAACTTCATTTCAAGAAGTTTTTAAGTGGGGCTTGGGGCAAAGCCCCAAGGTCTTCGGGGCAGAGCCCCGAGGTCTTCTCGCCCCAGAAAGGAATCAAAAAATGCTATTTAACTTGGTCGAGCTGATCCGCGGGAAACTCATGCCTGCGGAGGGGTCGGCGGCAATGGGACTGCTGTACGCAGGAGGCGTCCTCCTGTGTATCGCGGTCGGATACCTGCTCGGAAGCCTCAACCCCGCCGTTTTGGTCGCAAGGGTCGGCTTCCGAGAGGACATCAAACGCGCGGGTCATGGGAATGCCGAGGCAACCGACATCGCGAGCGCCTACGGGAAAAAGGCGGGTGTCGTAACCGCCGCGCTCAACTTCGTAAAAGGCATCGTCGCGTCCCTCTGCGGTCTGCTCATCTGGGAGATGAACGGACTGGCACTCGGCGGTCTGTTTGCCCTGCTCGGAGCCATGTTCCCCTGCTTCAACCGCTTCCGTGGCGGCAGGGGGGCGGAGACAATGGCGGGCATGATCCTTGCGGTCAGCGTCTTTACAACAGGCTTTCCCATCGTGTTCCTGCTCCTGTTGCTGATTTTCCTCATCGTCATCATCGGCACCCGCTTCCTGTCCCTCGGCGTGATTATGGTCGGGGTCTTTTACCCACTCATTCTGCGCGGCTTTTCGGGCGCACAGGCGGGGTTGTGCCTTGCCTGCGCAGTCCTCACCACCCTGTTCGTCGTGGCGAGACATTGGGACTGTATGCAACGCATCTGGAACCGCAAGGAGCCGCAACTGAAATTCCCGTGGAATAAAAAGAAGGAGGACTGACATGACGGAAACAAAGGAAACAAAGGAAACAACGCAAGCGGCGGAAACCGTGCGCGAATTTGCGGACCTGATTCTGCTTGCGGCAAAGAAGCGGCAACTGAAAAAGGCGGTCCTCTCCAAGCCGTGCGACGCGGCGGACAAGCGCGCCGAACTGACCCTGCGGCGCATCGGCGGGCGGGATCGCCTCCAAGCCGAGAAATTCCGCGCGGACAATAAGGCACTGCACGAAAATCTGCCGACGGAGATGTCGGACGGGCTGCTTGACCTGCTCGCAGGCTACGGACAGGTCAACCTGCTCACGGCGGTCGGTGAGTGCGAACTGCGGCGGGGCAAGCGCGGCACGACCACCGTTCTCGGCGGCGAAAAACTGCGAAAACGACTTGACGCGGTGCAAACTGACGGCGCGAAGCCATCCCCGAAAACGACAGGGACAAGCAGTACATCCTGCGCGGGGACGAGCCGTTTTTACGCCTGCTTGACATCTGCGACGAGCGGGGGAGAGTGCGCGACAAGCGGCAGGCGAAGTTCCGCCAAATCAACCGCTTTCTGGAACTGGTCCGCGATTGCCTCGGCGACCTGCCCGCGGAGGGACCCTTGCGCATCTGCGATCTCTGCTGCGGCAAAAGTTATCTTTCCTTTGCAACCTACCATTACTTTGCGAATATCCTCGGGCGCGAGGTCCGCATGACGGGCGTGGACCTCAAGCCCGACGTGATTGCCTACTGCGCCGAGGTCGCAAAACGGCTCGGGTGGGACGGTCTGGAATTTCGTTGCGGTGATGTCAGCCGCTACAACGCGGGCGACGCGGTTGATTTGGTCATCTCGCTTCACGCCTGCGACATTGCGACCGATTTCGTTCTGGAACGAGCGGTGGCGTGGCGGGCAAAGGTCATTCTCTCCACGCCCTGCTGTCACCACGAACTGAACCATCACATCGACTGCGCGGCGCTGTCTTTCATCACGGAACATTCCATGCTCCGCCAGAAACTGTGCGACGCGGCGACCGACGCTCTGCGGCTGAAGTATCTGGAGGCGCACGGCTACCGTGTCTCGGCGCCCGAGTTGATCGACCCCGAGGAAACGCCGAAGAACATCATGCTCCGCGGCATTCGGGAGAAGGAACCGTCACCGGCGCGCATGGAGGCGGCAAAAATGGCGTATCTGGACGCGCGGAATTTTCTGACGGGAGGTCTTGGCGATGTGCAAAAAATTCTTTGCCCGAATGTTTGGGGGTAAAAAGAACCCCGACAGCCTGCGCTATCGGCGGCAGATGGCGAACACGATTGCGGGGCATTCCATCCGCTATGTGACCGAGAAGCGGAACGGCGTGGACGAGGTCATCGGGCGCGGCGGGAGCGTGGACATCCGAAACGGGGAGTTCATTGTGTTCGCATCCTCGGAGGTGCTGTTCCGTTGCGACGTGGACGAGTTGCGCGCGTGGGAGTTGCTCTCGCGCGACGGCGTGGTCCTGACCGCGCCCGACAAGGAGAGCGGCGGCGCGGAGCGGACGATTATTGTCTACTATGTCTACTACCGCTAACGCCGCCGGCGCGGCGGTTCTGCTCCCCGATCTGCTCGACCTGCCCGCGAAGCAGGCGCGTTTTGCGCGCATTTATCTGGACGCGATGCGGGAGCGTCGCGAGGACCTGCGGGACGGCATTGGGCTGCTTGGCGAAAAGTGGCAGCATCAGATTATCAAGCGCTACCTGACCGAGGACCCGCGCGAGCATGAGGTGAAGTTGGCGGGGACGCGGTTTGTCTCGGACGTGCGTGTGGGAAACGCAATTTACGAGGTGCAGACCGGTTCCTTTGCGCCGATGAAAAAGAAGTTGGAGCGCTACTTTGCGGACCCCTCGCTGACGGTGACGGTGGTACATCCGTTGCCTGCGGTGCGGCATCTGACTTGGATGGACCCCGCGACGGGGGAACTTGGCAAGTCGCGGCGTGTGGCGGGGAAGCGGGACCCTATTCTGCTTTTGCCGGCGCTGTATCCGCTGATTCCTCTGCTTTCCCACGTTGAAACGGGGCGGCTGTCGTTTCGGCTTCTGCTTTTGGAGGTAGAGGATTTCAAGTTACTGGACGGGAGGTCGCGGGACCGCAGGCACGGTGCGACGCGTTTGGAGCGGATTCCCGTGGGGCTTGTGGACGATTTGCTTTTTACGTCCCCCTCGGATTTTGCCGCGCTTTTGCCGCCGTCGCTTCCGTCCCCTCTGACGGTTGCGGGACTCTCCCGTGCGACGGGGTTACGGGGGCTTGACGCGTACTCCGCCGCCCGCGCGCTCGTTGCGCTCGGTATTCTCGCACCCTCCGCCCCCATTTCCCGCGCGATGGCTTTTGAAGTGGTGGGAAAGTAGGAAAGACCTTGGAGGCGCAGGACCCCCTCTTGAAAGAGGGGGTCCTACCCTCCA
>CAZVYZ010000071.1:0-7560 GCA_964630695.1 uncultured Ruminococcus sp. | reverse complement strand
TTTCATATTCCACCTCCCACCCGAAACGAAAAACTTCCCCCACGACCCCGCCATCAAACAAAGCGAAACAACTTTTCGCTTCGTAAATGGCGGGGTCGTGGGGGAAGTTCTCGGGAGGAGAGGGAGGTTTGGAGGGAGGGGACCCCCTCTTTCAAGAGGGGGTCCCCTCCCTCCAAGGTCTTCCTCACCCCTCCAAGGTCTTTCTCTCCTCCAAAGTCTTTCCCTTACTTCTTTCCGCTCGTCAGCGCGTTGAGCGCAAGGGTAACGAGGATGATGATGCCGATAACCACAAAGATTCCGAGCATTCCCTTGCCCATGTAGGGCAGATTTTCAAAGAAAGCGCGCGGTGCAAATTTCAGAAACTGCATAGTATGCCTCCTTGCTTAACCGAAAAGATTCAGAATCAGCCCGCCCGCAATCACGGACGCAATCTGACCCGATACATTGACACCCATGGACTGCATCAGGAGGAAATTCTGGTTGTCCTCCGCAAGTCCCATTTTGTGAACCACTCTGCCCGCCATCGGGAACGCGGAAATACCCGCCGCGCCAATCATCGGGTTAATCTTTTCCCGCAGGAACAGGTTCAGGAATTTTGCAAACAGCACCCCGCCTGCCGTATCGAAAATGAACGCCACAAGCCCCAACCCCAGAATCAGAAGCGTCTCGGCCCTCAGGAATTCGTCGTACTGCATCCGGCTTGCAATCGTGATGCCGAGCACGATGGTAATCAGGTTCGCCAGAACTTTCTGCGCCGTCTCGGAGAGCGAATTCAACACCCCGCACTCGCGAATCAGGTTGCCGAACATCAGGAATCCGACGAGCGACACCGACTGCGGCGAGACCAATCCCGCCACAACCGTAATGATAATCGGGAACAGAATGCGGGTCAGTTTGGAAACCTCTTTCCCGCGATAAGACATCCGAATCATACGCTCTTTTTTCGTCGTCAGCAGTTTGATGACGGGCGGCTGAACGATTGGCACGAGCGCCATGTAGGAATAAGCCGCCACCATGATTGCGCCGATATAATGCGAATTCAGCGCCTGCGCCACAACGATGGAGGTCGGACCGTCCGCCGCGCCGATAATCGCAATCGACGCCGCGTCGTTTACGTCAAAAAACATTGACGCGGTGCAGAAAGTAAAGAAGATTCCGAACTGCGCCGCCGCGCCGAAAATCATCAGTTTGGGGTTGGTAAGAATCGGTCCGAAGTCAATCATCGCGCCCACGCCGATGAAAAGCAGGAGCGGGAACAACTCGTTTGCAATGCCAGCCTCGTAGAGGATTTGCAACGCGCCCTCCTCGCCGACCGCGCCCGACAGCGGCAGATTGACCAGAATCGCCCCGAAGCCGATGGGGAGCAGCAGGGTTGGCTCCATGTCCTTCTTGATGGCAAGAAAGATGAGAATGCCGCCGATTGCCCACATGACCAGCATCCGCGGGTCGAAGTTCTCGGCTACATTTTCGTACAGAAAAGACAAAAATTCCATAAAGCGCCTCGTTTCCTGATTTTTTGCGAAAAATAGGACGCAAGCGGAAGCGAACGGCGTGAAACCGTTTGCTTCCGCTTGCGTCTTGTCATTTCATACAAGGGCGGGCTTCCCATAAAGCCGTGATGACGCCGCTTGCAACGGGTTGGTTCCCGTCGACTACTCCCGCAAATTCGTTTCCTATTATACCACACCTTGTCCGCGTTGTCAAGGGGGATGGTACAAAAAATAAGACCTCGGGGCTTTGCCCCGAACCCCACTTAAAAACTTCTTGAAAGAAGTTTTTAAGAATTTCAAGAACTTTAAGCACGGGAATTTGGGCTCCTTGCTTTTTGTTGTTCGGATTCTGATGTAGCCGTTTACAAACTACGCATTCCGGCTGCTCCCGCGCAAAATCCCGTCGAGCGGGATTTTGACGGCGGCGGTTTCCCGCCTTGCCTCGCTCCCGCTACCGGATAGAAGCAGTAGGAAAGTTTCTTTTGAATCGGGCGGAACGACCTGCGTGTCGTTCTGCTTCGTTCATCAACCAACCTGAACTTTTTCTATCCGGTAGCGGGAGAGAGGCAACAGCCGTCCGCATTCCGCTGGCGGAATGCGGCTCGGGAGCAGCCGGAATGCGTAAAGCATAAACGGCTACAGAAAAAATCAGTATCACAAAAACTTAGGAGTAAAATCCCATTTGTTAAAGTTCTTGAAATTCTTGAAATTGGATTGCAAGCAATCCAATTTTAACTTCATTTCAAGAAGTTTTTAAGTAGGGTTTGGGGCAACGCCCCAAGGTCTTGGGGTTTGGGCAACGCCCAAGGTCTTAATCCCCCGATTCAATCACATAGACCGCGCCGCGGCGGACGGCAATCAGGGCGGCGACCCCCGCTATCTCGTTGGAAATCGCGTATTGGTTGCGGCGGCAAAGCGTCGCATTGCGCAAAGGGTACTTGCAACCGTCAAGCGACACCCCCCGCGCACGGTCGGTCGCCACAATCAGAGAAAGGTACCGAAAACGGCTGTCCCGAGGAAGGAGCAGGCTCCCCGCACGCAGAAACCGCACGCGGTTGTGTCCGTCGGTCAGAATCGCCCGCACCTTTTTCCGCTCCAAAGCCTCCAAAATCGCCAACGTGGAGAGCGTGTGGTCCAAACGCCCGCTTAACCCCGCAATCAGCGTGATGTCGGTCGCGCCGCGCTCCAGAGCAAGACAGACCGCCAGTTGCGTGTCGGTGTCGTCCTTTTCGGCGGGAACGCGTATGACCTCGGTCCCCGCGGGGACATTCGGCTCGCCGAGCGAATCAAAATCCCCCACTAACAGCCGCGGTGTAATGCCAAGTTTTTGCGCGTTTCGCCACCCCGCGTCGGCGGCAATCGTCAGGTCGGACGGCTCGGGCGCCTCCTCGATTCCGTCCGCAAAGACCGTACCGCCCGCGTAAATAAACGCTTTCATCGCGACGCTCTCATTTTTCTGCGAGAATCCCGCGCATCAGCGGCGCCAAGTGCGCGGCAACGATGCTGTGTCCGTCACGGTGCGGATGCAACGGCTCCGGCGGAATCCACTCGGACGCGTTGATGAAATGCACGCGGCATTTATTCGCCGCGTTGTAATCTGCGACCAACGCCTCCAGCGTGTCCTTCTGCCTGCCGCAGAACGCGGAAACGGCAAAGACCTCTGCCTGCGGGCTTCTTGCGCGGACTTCATCCAAAAGGCGGGTATAGCCTGCGCGGTACTCTTCGGGGGTGTGACCGCCGTCGTTCGCGCCGTGGTTGATGACGATAACATCCGCCGCGGGCAATCCCTCCAGTGGTTCCCCGTCGAAGAAATAGGGGTAGGAATCGGGCACGGCGGGGACCCTGCCGCATCCCGCACGCGTTGCGCCGACCGCGCCGTAGCCCATGACGAGCGGGCGGTAGCCGAGCGCCTCGGCGGTCAGCCACCCCCACGTTGCGCAAACGTCATCCTGATACGGACGGTTGAGTTGGTCAATCTCGTATGCCGCGTGGGTCCCCTCGCAGTAGTCGGTATCAATCAGGACTCCCTCTGTAATGGAATCGCCGATAATCTCCATCACGGGGCGCGGGTCAGGGGAAATCGGAATCGGGCGCTCGGTCTGGACGCCGAGGAAGCGCACCGCTCCCGTCAGCGGCGCGTACCATCTGCCTGTCTGCTCAATGCTCCCCTTGAAAATGATACGGCAAATGTGCGGTCCGACGGTCTGGGTCTTGACGCGGATGTAACTGTCAAGCGCCGTTTCCACCATGTCCCCGCCGTCGATACGGACCCACAAATGCAGGTGCGGCATCTGGTTGATGCTTGTATCGAACCTTGCAACTGCCATGTCCCCTGCAAACGCAAATTCGAGGTATGCCCCCGGCGCGGTCGTCACCGCGCAGTCGTTATACTGCTTCCACCGCCCCGTCAGGCGGACCGATTCGTGCGAATAGGATACTACCATGTCTTTTCCTCCTTTTTTAGCAAGACCTCGGGACTCTGTCCCGAACCCTGCTTAGAAAACTTTTGATAAAGTTTTCTAAGAACTTTCAAAACTTCAACCCAATTGGATTTTGGGCCCTGTTTTTTACGTGGTACAGATTTTGGTGTAGCCGTTTGCCGTGCTACGAATTCCGGCTGCTCCGAGCCGCATTCCGCCAGCGAAATGCGGACGTTTTCACTCTCTCCGCTACCGGATAGAAATGGCAGAAAGTTAGTTGTTGATTGGGGCGGAACGACACGCGGGTCGTTCCCTACGGATTACGTTTTTGAAAAGTGCGTTATCCATCAAAAATGGGATGTTGTAGGGAACGACCCATGTGTCGTTCCGCTTCGGGTGAATGATGCATTCCTATGGTGGCGGAAATATATCCCCCCTCATCAGTCGCTAACGCGCCAAACTGCTTGCAGTTTTCTTCCCCCCCAGGGGAAGCCTTCATGCAAAATTCCTTTCGTACTACATAATAAGGTAAACGAGCGAATTTTTGAGGTGTTTTTATTTACTTCGTGAATTTGTGTTTGCCATGTTTGCACAGCGAAAAGCAGGCTTCCCCTCGGGGGGAAGAAAACTGCAAGCAGTTTGGCGTGTTAGCGCCTGATGAGGGGGGATAAATCTCCGCTCACGCAAAGCATACACTCTTCCCATGCACCCCACAAAACGAGCGCGATAGCCGCACTCTGCAACAAATCCATACCTCCCAAAACACCCAAACTTCCCCCATGACCCCGCCGCCTGAACAAACGAATCAAATTTTGCCCTGTAAACGGCGGGGTCGTGGGGGAAGTTCTCGGAGGGTCAGGGAGGTTTGGAGGGTAGGGACCCCTCTCCGAAAGAGGGGTCCCTGCGCCTCCAAGGTCTTTCTTCCCCTATCCCCCCAAGGTCTTCCTTTACTCTCCCAGAGCCGCCTTGTCCCCCGAAGAGAGCGGGCGGGAAATCCACTTGTCGCCGGACGCGTAAAGACAAAGCGTCCCGTAAGGCGTGGCGGAGTAGTCAAGCGCACCAAGATAGTATATATCGGCAAAAATCCCCTCCGTATCCGATTCAATGCGCACCCCGTCAAAAACAATGCGGTGGAACGTGTAGAGTGCAGACTCGGCGCGGGTTGCGGAGGTCGCATGAATCCGCTCTGACGCAAACGTCGTCGGGTCGCCGTTGTCGCTCGCATCGTCCGGTGTGAGGTCTGTCGTGCGGAGCAGCGTCACGTCAAACAGGTCCGCCGACTTGTCGGGTATTGCGTCCAATCCGTAGTCCGCGGCAAGATGCCGAATCGTGCTGTTGTTGTAGCGGAAAACAATCTGTACCTGCTCCGCTTCGGGAATGAAAACGCAGTCCACAATCGAAAAATAACCGTTGTTTTTCTCGCCGCGCGTAATGCTCGCCTGCTCCTGACGGCGGAACGTCAGGTTGCCGCCGTTCTCCGCATATGCCGCCGACAACACCTCGTTTTTCTGCAGATAGCGCACCGACTTCGGAATTTTTGCCGAAAAGAAGACCCGCCAGATTACAACGCCCGCAACCGAGAGAATCAAAAGCGTTGCAACCAAACGGAAAACCACGCCAATCGCGCGTGCGGTCCTGTAGCCTCTCATACCGACACCTCATCCTTTCAGTGCGCGCAAACGGTCGAGCGCGTTCTGGAGAATAATCTGCGCCGAGAGCGTGTCGATTACACCCTTGCGCGCCGCGCCGCGCGTGTTCGTTTCGTTCAGATAGCGGGACGCGCTCATCGTCGTCAGCCGCTCGTCCAGCAGGGCGGTCGGCAAGTCGGTCAGCGCCGCCAACTTTTCCGCAAATTCGCGGCACCGCACCGCACGGAACCCCTCGGTCCCGTCCATGTTCTTCGGAAGTCCCACCACCACGGCGGCGGCACCGCGCTCCCGCGCAACCGCCGCAACCGCCGCAGCGGTCTTTTCCATTCCCCCGGGGGTGAGCGTTTCCAACCCCGAAGCCAACAGGCGCGAGGGGTCCGACAGCGCAAGCCCCGTCCGCGTGTCCCCGAAGTCCACCCCGAGGATTCTGCCCGACGTGGCGGCGAGGTCAGTTACTGTTTGAAGCGCTCCAGCCATTGTGCCGTTTCCTCCCAAACCTGTTCCTTGTCCTGCTCGTTGAAAATTTCGTGCCGCATATCGTGGTAAAGGCGAAGCGTGACCTCATGCCCCGCATTCTCCAGTCGCTCGGCGACCGTTCTCACGCCTTTACCCCATCCGCCGACGGGGTCCGCGTCCCCGCTGATGACAAGCAGGGGAAGCGACGTCGGCACGCGCTTTGCCCAGTCGCGGCGGTTGACCAGTCCGACCAAAGTGAACAGGTCGCGATAAGCACCCACCGTAAACGTAAAGGTGCAGAGCGGGTCGGCGTTGTAGCGCTCCACGACCGCCGCGTCACGCGTGAGCCAGTCGTTTTCGGTCTGCGGGTCGGCAATTTTCTTATTGTAGCCGTTAAACGCAAGATTCTTCAGCCACTCCGAGCGGTAGCGCTTCCCGCGGAACGCCGCGATAAGCGTTGCGACCGCTTTCCCCGCGCCCGCGGGCATTTGGGGACCGCCCGTGCCGCAAATGATTCCCGCGGCGTAGTCTTTCCCGTATCGCGCCATCACTTCGCGGGCGATAAAGGACCCCATACTATGCCCCATGAGGACAATCGGGAGGTCGGGGTACTGCTCCCTGATATGCGCCGTGACGGCATGGACGTCCTCCACTGCGTGGTTCCATCCGTTCCGCTCGGCAAAATAGCCGAGGTCATCGGGGCTTGCGACGGTATGTCCGTGTCCGAGGTGGTCATGCCCGACGGTGAGGATTCCCCTCTCGGCGAGATACTCCGCGAAGCCCTCGTAACGCAGGAAATATTCGCACATTCCGTGCGAAATCTGCAACACGAGTCGCGCATCACCGCACTCCGTTTGATAGCACGCCAGTCGGTTCTTTCCGTCTGTTGACGGGATTGTGAATGTTTGCATTCCTTTTCTCCTTTAAGAATAAAGACCTTGGGGCTTTGCCCCAAGCCCTACTTAAAAACTTCTTAGAAGAAGTTTTTAAGAATTTCAAGAACTTTAACCAAGGGGGATTTCCCCCTTTCCTTTTGTTGTACTGTTTCTTCTGTAGCCATATATGCTCTACGCATTCCGGCTGCTCCCGCGCCCAATCCCGTCCAGCGGGATTGGCAAGGCGGCTATCGCCGCTCGCTCCGCTACCGGATAGAAAAAGTAAGACCTCGGGACCCTGTCCCGAACCCTGCTTGAAAACTTCTTGAAATGAAGTTAAAATTGGATTGCTTGCAATCCAATTTCAAGACTTTCAAGAACTTTAACCAAGGGGGATTTTCCCCTTTCCTTTTTGTGGTACTGTTTCTTCTGTAGCCATATATGCTCTACGCATTCCGGCTGCTCCCGCGCCCAATCCCGTCCAGCGGGATTGGCAAGGCGGCTATCGCCGCTCGCTCCGCTACCGGATAGAAAAAGTTCAGGTTAGTTGTTGAATGGGGCGGAACGACCCATGTGTCGTTCCGTTTCGGTTAAAAGATATATTCCTATAGTTTCGGAAATATATCCCCCCTCATCAGTCGCTAACGTGACAAACTGCTTGCAGTTTTCT
>CAZVYZ010000070.1:0-7585 GCA_964630695.1 uncultured Ruminococcus sp. | reverse complement strand
TCTTTCAAGAGGGGGTCCCCTCCCTCCAAGGTCTTTCTCCCCTCCAAGGTCTTTCCTTTCTCTCTCTTACTCTCCCAATAACCCGTTTGCGAGGGCGGAAGCGTAACGATGTATGCACGCGTCGGTCGGAAATTCCTTGTCGCGGTAGGGTAACCGCAGAATCAGAATGACGCAGGGACAGGGCGTCCGCCGCAGAAGAACCACACCCGTTGCCGAACGGATTCCGCCGTCGCGCATTCCCGCATCCTGCGCAAGAGAAGTCAGTAACCGCTGTGCAAGTTCCCCCGAGCGGGATTTCCGCCGATAAACCATCGCGTCCGCACTGCCCGCACAAGGGTCTGCCGCCGCGCGGACGTAGAGACGAAGCAGACAGTCCGCCCCCCAACGCCGCGCAACGTCCGCACAGCGGGACGGTCTGCCGGACCCCTCTTCAAGGTCGGGTACCCGACAGGAGGTCATCGTCTCGCATCCCCGCGCGTCAAGTTCCCGCGACAGTGCGTTTCCAATCAACTCCACGGTTTCCGGCTCCATTCCCCGACAGTTCACGCGCCGAGTCACACCCGTATCAATCAGAATTTTTTGCATTTTTTACGCTCCTCTCTCCGCCCGCGGCGGTCAGTTCCAGTCTATGCCGCGAGGGGAGAAAAGGTCAGAAAAAGAGTACCGCAAGCAGAAAAATCAACAACGTGACGCAAAGAACCGCAGGAACGCGCCGCGCAACCCGCGGGAAAAAGCGCCCGAACAGTAACCGCACCGTGGCAAGGCATATCGCACTTCGCGTCAGACACGCAAGATAATCCGGCAGATAGGAAAAGCCCTCCAAGCGGAAAAAGTAAGGTCCCACCGAAATGGTACGCGCCGCATACGCGTAAGGGTACGGATACCGAGCGGCAAGCGAGTGACCGAACGTCAGAAGCGTCTGAAGCACGCAAACCAAAAGGACCGCACACCCCGCCGCCGTGCCGATAATCAATGCCCGCTCCCCGCTGCGCGGCAGGACCAGAGCAAAGTACGCGCTGAGCAGGACCACAGGCAGAATCGTTTCGCGCCACAGGAGAAGCAACGGGGGAAGAAGTGCCTGCCATTCCTGCGGCAACCGCAGGGAAATGTTTTCGGGACGGTAATCGGGCGTACCTGCCAGAAACAGCCCGAGCGCGCAGATTGCCACCGCCGCAAACGCAAGGAGCGCAAATATGTCGGTCCCGCGGTCGCCTACCGAGGACAGCCGGACCGCACAGCCGAGGAACAAAAGACACAACAGCGGCTTTCCGCCGTTCGGCAGAATGGTTGCAAAGGAAAAGGAAAGGTAGTCGCGGATGCAGTCAAAGGCGGTAAACACCGCATAAGCGCCGAGCAGGATTGCAAGCGCGGCGGCAAGCAACCGTTTGGCGGCATTGCCCGAGAGCGGCGAGCGGAACAGGCGGCGCAGAAGCGGATAGCATACAACCGCGGGAATCAGCGCGCCGAGGACCGACAACAGAAAGAGCCACAGCGTATCGCTCCCTCCACTGCGCCACGGGAACCGAATCAGCGTGTTTCCGACCGTAAACAACGCCGCAAGAGCGATTTTGTGAAGCCCGAGGGGCTTTTTTTTCGTGCCGACCGTCATGAATTTCCCTCCCCGTTATCCGTTTGCTCCGGTAGGTTCTGCGGGAATTCCGCCAGAATCGGCTTTCCGCTCCCGTCGGGCGCGGGAGAAAAGCGCGGCAGGGCGGACCTGTCAACCGTCTCTGCGGACAATTCGTAAATCCTGCAGTGTACCTGTCGGTTGCGGGACAGGATTGCCTGCAGGTCATACCCAACCGCAGGGGTGGAAAGTTCGCCGAGCCGCAACAGTTCGGCGGCATTCGGCGCGGTGACCGCCTGCATCTCGGGCGGGAGCGTCTGCTCCGACAGCAACGCGGCGAGCGTATCGTCGGAAATGCCGTCCCCGAATACCATCACCGCGCAGTGACCGAACAGCGGTGCGCGCGGGAAGCCCGATAAAGCCGCGGCATACGCTGCGGCGGCAGTCGGTCCCACAGCACTGAGAACCCGACGTTCCGCCTCGTCTCCCTCACGGGGAACCAGAACTTCAAGAGAAAGCCGGATTCCGTCTCCATCCGCATCGGCACCGATTGCCGCGACCAGTGCGCCGCGCTCCGGCTCCTGCCCGCGAAAATCCCGACAGGAGGCGAGAAACAGCGCCGCAAATGTCGCCGCAAGGATTGCGGCAAAGCGTCGCAAACACCGAGAGAACATCGGATTACGCACGTCGTTTTCCTCCCCTCTGCCGCACGGAATTGCGCGAAAACGCAGGACGTGTGCGCATAAACCGCCACGGCAACCGCCATGCGGTGTCTTTCAGCCCCTGCAGGTCCGGATGCTCCAGAGGGGACAGATACGGAATGCCGTAGGAAGAAAGTCCCGTCAGTCGGATTGCGATTATGGTCAGCCCGAGGAAGCACCCGGGGAGTCCCAGAACCGCCGCGAGCAGAACCATTCCAATCCGCGTATACAGCACCGCCCCGCGCAGGCGCGGGACCATCAGTCCCGCAATGCCCGAAAGTGCCACTGCAATCAGCATCGGAGCGCTGACCAGACGCGCCTCCACCGCCGCCTGACCGACCACAAGACCGCCGACGATGCTGAGCGTGTGACCCAACTGTTGCGGCATCCGTGCGCCCGTTTCACCGAGCAGTTCCAGAATGACAATCAGCATAAGGCACTCGGTCAGCGAAGAAAACGGCACCCCCGCCCGCGATTGTGCGGCGGAAAGGAGCAGAAAGGTTGGGAGCAGACGGGTATGATGGGTCAGGAGCGCAAGATAGAGCGCAGGGACCGAAACCGTGAGAAAATAACTGACGTATCGCAACAAACGCCCGACCGACGACACCCAAAAACTCTGGTAGTAGTCCTCGTCAGACTGAAAATTCTCGCAGAACAGGTACGGGACCGTCAGCACGACGGGCGTGCCGTCCACAATCAGTGCCACCCGCCCCTCCAACAGTTTGGAAGCAATCACGTCAGGGCGTTCACTGCTGCCCGTTGTTTCAAACAGGGAGAACGGATGGTCCCGCGTCAATTCGGCAATGTAGTTCGCGTCGAGAATGCCGTCTATCGAAATTTCCTCTAAACGCCGCCGCACCTCGCGAACCAACCGCGGGCGGGCGAGCGAGGCAAGATAGCAGACAAACACCATGGTGTCGGTCCGCCGTCCCACTCGCAGAATCTCCACCGCAAGGTCGGGGGTCTGGAGCCGACGGCGGAGTTGCGAAAGGTTCAGCATGGCAATCTCGTCAAATCCCTCGCGCGGACCTTTCTGCACGGCTTCGTTTTCCGGTTCGCTGATGCCACGGGTCCGAAACCCCTTGGTGTTGATGAGCAGGGCTGTCTCAGCGCCCTCCACAAGCAGTACGCTGTCCCCGTAGAGCATGGCATGGAGCAAATCCCGCACCTTTGTTCCGACCTTGACGTCCCCTGCATAGAGCGCCGTTTCGCGGAGCCACTGCGCAGGGTCGCCCTGTGCAGGTTCGGACAGAAGCAGCGGTCGGATGACCGCGTTGTAAATCAACTCGTTGTTGACCATTCCGTCCAGATACAAAAGCGTGCATCGCATTCCCGCACCCGCACGGACCTCGCGGAAGCGAAAGGTTCCGTCAAGGCGGAACAACTCCTGCAACATCGAAAAATCCGCGTCGAAATTTCCCGTCAGCGACCGTCCGTCTTCTACCGCACACGCAGGCATTTTTTCACCCCATTTCCGTCTTTTCCGTTTTATCATGCCCGAATCTCGTGCAACCGATACGTTTTTATCCGTTTTTCCCGTTATTTTATAATAATAACTGATTTTATTCTAAGTTATCCGATTTTTACGCCATTGGTAATAGTTGATTCATAAATCTTTTTCCGATTATCCCTTTCAATCGCGTCCCGACAGGGATATAATAAACAAGATGGCTTATACGCAACGAAAGGAGACCGAATTTTGAAAAAGCTGCTTCGTTACCTCAAACCGTATACGAAAGAAAGCATCATCGCACCGCTCTTCAAACTGCTGGAGGCAGGTTTTGATTTGCTCGTCCCAATCGTCGTCAAGAAAATCATGGACGACGCAATTCCCGCAGGAGACACTGCCGCCATCCGGAAACTTTGCGGCGTTCTGGTCCTGTTCGCTCTGGTCGGATTGCTTTGCTCCATCACGGCACAGTATTTTGCGGCGCGGGCGGCAGTCGGATTCGGAACCGACCTGCGGCAGGCGCTCTTCCGCAAAATCGGGCGCTATTCCTACGGGCAGACAGACCGTGCGGGAACCTCAACGCTGATTACCCGCATGACCGCGGATGTCAACCAACTGCAAACCGCCACCAATCACACCCTGCGCCTGTTGCTCCGCTCACCGATTATCGTGATTGGCTCGGCAGTTTTCGCCTTTACCATCAACGCGCGGGGCGCGACCGTCTTTGTGGTGGTGATTCCGCTTCTGGCGGCGGTGGTCTTTTCCATCATGCTCGG
This sequence comes from uncultured Ruminococcus sp., assembly GCA_964630695.1. GTDB lineage: Bacteria > Bacillota > Clostridia > Oscillospirales > CAG-272 > UMGS1865. The sequence continues at coordinate 3,091 of CAZVYZ010000070.1, read as the reverse complement.
CGGCGTGCCGCTCTACCGCAAAGTGCAGAAAGGATTGGACCGCGTGACCTCGCTCACGCGCGAAAACCTTACGGGCGTGCGGGTCATCCGCGCATTCCGCAAGGAAGCGGAGGAAACCGAACGGTTTGACAAGGCAAACCGCGCCCAGACTGCCATGCAGAACACGGTCGGTCGCATTGCGGCACTGATGAACCCGCTCACGCTTCTGATTATCGACGGCGGCATCATCGCCCTGCTTTACTCCGGCGCGATTGGGGTGGACGGCGGGACCATGACGAAAGGCGACGTGTTCGCGCTGACCAACTACATGTCGCAGATTCTTGTGGAACTGGTCAAACTGGCAAACACCGTCATCATGATTAACAAGGGCTTCGCGGGTGCGGCGCGCATTGAGGCGGTGCTGGCAGAGCCGACGGAGATGCCGGTTGACACCACGCTTCCCGCTCCCGCAAATGCCGCAGGAACCGCGGTCGCATTTGACCGCGTGGGTCTGACCTATTCCGAGGGCGCCGACCCGTCCCTGACCGGCATCACCTTTACCGCCGCGCAGGGCGAAACCATCGGCATCATCGGCTCCACGGGGTCCGGCAAAACCTCCGTTGTCAACCTGATTGCGCGGTTCTACGATGCAACGGCGGGAACGGTTGCCGTGGACGGCGTGAACGTCAAGGCGCGCGACCCCGAGAAGTTGCGGGAGGAGATTGGCATCGTCCCGCAGAAAGCGGTTCTGTTCCGCGGAACCGTGCGCTCCAATCTGCTCTGGGGGCGGACCGATGCGACCGACGACGAGTTGTGGGCGGCACTGGAGCAGGCGCAGGCAAAGTCCTTTGTGGAAGAAAAAGAGGGCGGCCTGGATGCTCCCGTTGCACAGAACGGCAGGAATTTTTCGGGCGGTCAGCGACAGCGACTGACCATTGCGCGGGCATTGGTGCGCAAGCCCTCGATTCTGATTCTCGACGACAGTTCCTCGGCGCTTGACTACGCAACCGATGCGGCACTGCGCGCGGCAATCCGTAATCTGTACTACCATCCCACGGTTTTCCTGATTTCTCAGCGCACCGCTTCCATCTGCCACGCCGACCGGATTCTGGTGCTTGACGATGGGCTTCAGGTCGGATTCGGGACGCATGAGGAATTGCTCCGGACCTGCCCGGTCTACCGCGAAATTTACGATTCCCAGTACAGAAAGGAGGAAACGGACGCATGAAAAAGCAACCCAAGAAAAAAAAGAACGGCTTCGACATGAAAACCGCCAAGCGGGTGCTTTGTCTGATTCGTTCCTCCCGTCCGGTCCTGATTGCGTCCCTGCTTTGCGCGGCGGTGAGTGCGCTCCTGTCCCTTGCCGTACCGCTTCTGGTGGGAAATGCCATCGACGAAATGCTCGGTCCGAATGCAGTCAACCTGCCGCGCGTGACGGGCATCTGCATCGCAATCGGTGTCAGCGCACTGGTCACCGCGCTCACGCAATGGGGCATGAATGTTCTGAACAACCGCATGGCGTACCATCTGGTTTACCGCCTGCGCCGTGAGGCATTTGAAAAACTCCAACGTCTGCCGCTTTCCTATCTGGACAGCCGGTCCACCGGAGGGCTTCTGAGCCGCATGGTCAACGACGTCGACCAGTTCACCGACGGGCTTCTCCTCGGTTTCAACCAGTTCTTTACGGGCATTCTGACCATCCTCGGAACGCTCGTCATCATGCTGACCGTCAAGCCCTCGGTTGCGCTTGTGGTCATCTTCATCACGCCGCTGTCGCTGTTTGTTGCCTCTTTCATTGCGTCGCGGACCTACTCCATGTTCAAACTGCAGTCCGAGACGCGCGCCGAACAGACCGCCATGATTGACGAATACGTCGGAAACCACAAGGTGGTCACGGCGTTCGGTTACGAGGATGAATCGCAGGAGATTTTTGACGAAATCAACGAGCGTCTGCGTAAATGCTCCCTGCGTGCGACTTTCTTTTCGTCCATCACGAACCCCTCCACGCGGTTCGTCAACAATCTGGTTTATGCGGGCGTTGCTTTGCTCGGCTCTCTGCTTTGCCTGCCGTCGTTCGGCGCGACGTTCACGGTCGGGCGCCTGACCGGTTTCCTCTCCTACGCGAACAGATACACCAAGCCGTTCAACGAAATTTCTGACGTATTCGCGGAATTCCAGAATTCGCTTGCCTGTGCCGCGCGGTTGTTTGAACTGCTCGACAAAGAGACGGTTCCGCCCGACGCGCCCGACGCACGGGTCCTTGAACATGCCGACGGACGGGTGGCGCTTTGCAACGTGGCGTTCTCCTATTCACCCGACCGCGAACTGATTCGCGACCTGAATCTCTCGGTTCGTCCCGGGGAACGTGTTGCAATCGTGGGACCGACGGGTTGCGGCAAAACGACGGTTATCAACCTGCTGATGCGGTTTTATGACGTGAACTCGGGCAGCATTCAGGTCAGCGGGACCGACATCCGCGACATGACCCGTTCCAGTCTGCGCGCGGGTTGGGGGATGGTTCTACAGGAGACGTGGCTCCGCGCGGGGACGGTTCGGGAGAATCTGACGTTCGGAAAGCCCGACGCGACTGACGCGGAGGTGGTTGCCGCCGCCAAGGCGGCGCACGCGGATTCCTTTATCCGTCGGCTGCCCGATGGGTACGACACGGTTCTCGGCGAGGGTGGCGGAGAATTATCGCAGGGGCAGAAGCAATTGCTCTGTATTGCGCGCGTGATGCTCGCGCCGCCGCCGATGCTGATTCTGGACGAGGCGACCTCCTCGATTGACACGCGGATGGAATTGAAGATTCAGAATGCGTTCGCGCATCTGATGCGCGGTCGGACAAGTTTTATTGTGGCGCATCGGCTCTCCACGATTGAAAACGCGGACTGCATTCTGGTTATGAATGCGGGTCGCATCATTGAGCAGGGCAGTCACCGCGCTCTCCTCGCGCAAAACGGTTTCTACGCTCATCTCTACAACAGCCAGTTTGACAACACTGCGGAGGGATAAGGGAAAGACCTTGGAGGGGGAGGAAAAGACCTTGGAGGGGGAGGAAAAGACCTTGGAGGCGCAGGGACCCCTCTTGAAAGAGGGGTCCCTACCCTCCAAA
>CAZVYZ010000069.1:0-7599 GCA_964630695.1 uncultured Ruminococcus sp. | reverse complement strand
CCCGCGACCCACGGTTTTGGAGACCGGTACTCTACCAGCTGAGCTATACCCCTGTTTGCGTTGCTTTTCACAACAACTGATATTATACCACATTTTTCTCCGGATTGCAAGCCCTTTTTGAAAATTTCTTGCCGTCATTTTCAAAAAAAACGAAAGTTACGGTGTCGGGCTGTTTCGCGACCGCCGGAATCGGTAGGGCGTCACGCCGCGCGCTTCCCGAAATTTCGCGATGAAGTATGCCGAGGTCGAGAACCCGACCTGCAGGGCGATGTCCGTTACCGTCAGGTCGGTGGTCAGGAGCAGTTTTTCCGCCTCCCGCAGGCGCACGCCTCGGACGTATTCGGGAAAGGTACTTTTCATGGTCCGCGCAAACAGCCTTGACACTGCTACGGTGCTGATGCCGCACGCCTGTGCCACGTCCCGCTCCGTGAGATATGCGTAATGCGTTCCGATGTAGGCAAGGGCGGTCTGCATCAGGTGACGGTCGGTCGGCGCAACCGTGGTACACAACTGCGGATTCGCTTCCCGCCACCGCCGCAACAGAAAGAGAATGACTCTCGTCACGTCCGCCCGCAGGCTCAACTCGTATCCGAATGCCTGCTCCTCCCATTCCGCCATCATCTGTCGTAGGATGGCGGGAATTTCGGTTCCGTCCAATTCGGCGGGGGAGAAGACCGACTGCCGTTCCGCCGAATGCTCCATCAGGGTCAGCGCATAGCCGAATTCCGCGCCCGTCTGCTCTGCGGAAATGAGCATCTCGGGCAAAAATTTGACTACAATATATTCGCACGGAGTCCCGGTTCCCCGCACGTCGTGCGCGTCCCCCGCCTGAATGACCGTCAGCCCTCCCGCTTCCAGAACCGAGGTGCTGTTTCCGATAAAGACCTGCGCCGAGCCGGTAAGTCCGAACAGCAGTTCGGTGTAATCATGGTAGTGCAGGTTTCCGCCGCCCCGCGTTTTGCCGTTCTGCCGCAGGCGCAGACATTCAATCGGCAGGACCTCGCCGTCCCGTCTGACCCGTCCCTCGTTGTATGCCATGGGTTCTCCTTTCTGAAAAAAATTGATATTTTGGGATAAAAATATTATAGCATATTTTTATGAATTGTGCTATAATTTTCTTGAAATTTATCCGCAAAGCGGAGAAAATATAAGCAAGGAGAGCAAAAAAATGATACGGGTACTGGTCTGGAACGAATTTCAGCACGAAAAGAGCAGTGAGACGGTCAAAAAGATTTATCCGAACGGCATTCACAACGCAATCGCCGATTTCCTGCGGTGCGATGACGTCACCGTGGAGACTGCGACACTGGATGATGAGAACTGCGGCATCACCAAGGAGCGTCTGGAGAATACCGACGTTCTGATTTGGTGGGGTCACATGGCGCACAACAAGGTGCCGGACGAGGTGGCAACGATGGTCCGCGACGCGGTGTTGGCGGGCATGGGGATGATTTTCCTGCATTCGGCGCACCACTCCAAGCCTTTCCGCGCCCTGCTCGGCACTTCCTGCAACCTGACGTGGCGGGAATCGGGCGACAGCGAGCGGTTGTGGGTCATTGAGCCGTCGCACCCCATCACGCGCGGCATTGACCGCAGTTTCACGCTGGAGCATGAGGAGACTTACGGCGAGCCGTTCGTCATCCCCACGCCCGACAAACTCCTGCTCATCGGCACCTACACGGGCGGCGAGGTGTTCCGCTCGGGGTGTCTCTGGGAGCGCGGAAACGGCAAAATCTTCTATCTACAGCCCGGGCATGAGAGTTTCCCGACGTTCTATGTGCCGGAAATTCAGACTATCATCCGCAATGCGGTGCGTTTCGTTGCGCCGACCTACCGCGAGTACATTACCTGCCCGCACGTTCGGTTTATCACCGACGCGGAGCCTTACGTAATCGGTTGAAAACCGGAAGAACCGAGAGGAGAGAGAATCATGGCAAAAGTGATTAAGATTGGAATTATCGGATGCGGCGGCATTGCGAACGGCAAGCATATGCCCTCGCTTGCAAAGGTTGCGGATGCAGAGATGGTTGCGTTCTGCGACATCATTCCCGAGCGCGCGGAGAAAGCGGCAAAGGAATTCGGCACGCCGGATGCGAAAGTTTACACCGACTACAAGGAACTTCTGAAAGACCCGACGATTGACGTGGTTCACGTCTGCACGCCGAACCGTTCGCACAGTTTCATCACGGTGGACGCGTTGGAGGCGGGCAAGCACGTCATGTGCGAGAAGCCGATGGCAATCAACTCCGCCGAGGCGCAGAAGATGATTGATGCGGCGAAGCGGACGGGCAAGAAACTGTCCATCGGGTATCAGAACCGGTTCCGCGACGATTCGCTTTACATGAAGAAAGAAGCCGAGGACGGGACCTTTGGTGAGGTCTACTACGCGAAAGCGACCGCAATCCGCCGTCGCGCGGTTCCGACGTGGGGTGTGTTCCTGAACGAATACGAGCAGGGCGGCGGCCCGCTGATTGACATCGGGACGCACGCGCTGGACCTGACGCTGTGGATGATGAACAACTACAAGCCGAAATACTGCGTCGGTACGGTTTACCACAAACTGAACAACGACGCGGACCAAGCGAACATGTGGGGCAACTGGGACCCTGCAAAGTTCACGGTTGAGGATTCGGCGTTCGGGTTTGTCGTGATGGAAAACGGCGCGACAATCGTTCTGGAGTCCTCTTGGGCGCTGAACTCTCTGGACGTGCGCGAGGCGGTTACGACGCTGTGCGGCACGAAAGCGGGCGGCGACATGGTGGACGGCGTTCGGATTAACGGTGTCCGCAACGGGCGGCAGTATGTGCTGGCGCCGAACTTCAAGGCGGGCGGCGTTGCGTTCAACGAGGGAAGCAAGAGCGAGGGACCTGCTGACCGCGAGGAGCGTCTCTGGATTGAGGCGGTTCGGAACGACACGGACCCGATTACGCTCCCTGAGCAGGCGTTCTGCGTGACGCGCATTCTTGAAGGCATTTACACCTCCGCCAAGACCGGAGAAATTTACAGATTCTGAGAGGGATAGGAAGACCTTGGAGGCGCAGGAGCCCCTCTTTCGGAGATGGGTTCAACGCGGCGGAGCCGCTATTGACGAGATTTTGCGTTGCAAAATCTGTCACCTACCCTCCAAACCTCCCTGACCTCCCGAGAACTTCCCCCCAAGCGCACCCGCCCTTGCAGAGCGAAGATTTGATTCGCTTTGTTTTGGGCGGGTGCGCTTGGGGGAAGTTTTTTTGTCGGATTGGGAGGTGCGGATTTTTTGTAGGGTGCGGCTTCGCGCCCGATTGATGTGCTAAATTTTGGAATTGGTTGTTTGTGTGTCTTTGAAACGGGAGAACTGTTACGAAATTCAGGGATTGCAGCCGTCTGGCAAATATTATCATTCCGGACAGTGTGACAAATCTTGTCGGCTCTGTATTCTCCGGTTGCCCGATTGAAACCGCAACGATTCCGGCATATGCTTGCCGCTATATAACCAATAAAGGTTTGAAGAAACTTGTGATTACGAAAGGAACAGGGGAAAAAGCGGGCATTGATGACTATGTGTTCTCCGGCTGTACCAATCGACTGGTGGAAGTGTACCACCAATCGGAGTTGGGGGTGACCGTCGGAAGCACCGAAAACGGGTATGTGGGGTATTACGCAAAAGTCGTTTATACGGAACCGTATACGACCAAATTGTCAACGGATGAAAACGCCTATGTTCTGTACACGGACGGAGATACCGTATGCCTGATTGGGTATATCGGAACCGAAACCAACCTGACGTTGCCGGGCAATATCACCGAAATCAATCAGGACGCATTCAAATGGTGCGGTAACCTGACGGATGTCACGATGCCGGACAGTGTGACCGCCATCGGTACCTCTGCGTTTCAGGGGTGCGACGGCTTGACGCGTATCACCTATGCCGGAACCATGGCGCAGTGGAACGCAATTGCAAAATCCGATTTGGGCTGGAGAGGAACCGTAATCTGCTCTGACGGAACGGTTGCAGTTCAATAACTCAAAAAGCCAAAACAGCGGGCGGGAATCGTTGATTCCCGCCCGCTGTTTACCCCTTTCGCTCTCGCACTCACAAATCGAGTGCGAAGCCGCACTCTGCAAAAAATCTTAACCTCCCCAACTGACAAAAACTTCCCCCAAGTCCCCGCCACTTACAAAGCGAAACGAATTTTCGCTTCCGAAATGGCGGGGGCTTGGGGGAAGTTAGGGGAGAGTCAGGGAGGTTTGGAGGGTAGGGAGGACCCTACGAAAGGGTCCTCCCTGCGCCTCCAAGGTCTTCCTGCCCTTCCTACCTCTCCCGCATCAAGCCCAAGACATCGTGGTGGGCTTTTCTTCGGTGATGATGACCTTGTTCAGGAAATCGATGGCTTTGCGCAAGCCCTCGTCAATCGTCATGACGCTGTCCTCATGCTCAATCGACAGTACACGGTCGTAACCGCACAGACGCAGATTGGAAACAAGGTCGCGCCAGTAGGTCTCGCCGTTGCCGTAGCCGACCGTGCGGAACACCCAAGAACGGTGCAATTCGTCGCTGTAGTGTTTCGTGTCAAGCACACCGTTGACAGCCGTGTTGTAGTGGTCCACTTTCGTGTCTTTCGCGTGGACGTGGTAAATCGCACCCGCCAGAGCGCGGATTGCCGCAACGGGGTCCACACCCTGCCAAATCAGATGCGAGGGGTCGAAGTTCGCGCCGATGACGGGTCCAACCGCCGCGCGGAGTTTCAGGAGCGTCTCCGCGTTGTAAACGCAGAAACCGGGGTGCATCTCAAACGCAATGTGCGGCACATGGTGTGCCTCGGCGAACGCGCCCGCCTCTTTCCAGTAGGGAATCAGTTTCTCATTCCACTGCCAGTTGAGAATTTCGAGGAAGTCCTCGGGCCACGGACAGGTGACCCAGTTCGGGTACTTTGAACCGTCGCTGTCACCGGGGCAACCCGAGAATGTAATCACCGTGTCAACGCCCATTTTCTCCGCAAGCAGGACCGCATTGCGAAAGTCCTCGTCGAACTGCTTCGCAATCGCCTTGTTCGGATGCAACGCGTTGCCGTGCGCGGAGAGCGCACAGACCGTTACGTCGTATTTTTTCAGCGTATTCATGAACGCCGCGTACTTCGCCTCGTCAGCCAGAAGTTCCGCAGGGTTGCAGTGCGCTTTCCCGGGGTAGCCGCCCGCGCCCAATTCGACCGTGTGAACGCCAAGCCCCGTCAGAATTTGCAGAGTCTCGTCCAACGACTTTTTGCCGTACAGATTAGCAAGAACACTTAATTTCATAGGTTGTTCCTCCATTTTTGATTTGATACTCCTATTATACCATTTTCTGCGCAAAAACGCAAGAGGAAAAAACGATTTTTACGTTCCGCTTACCGATTTTCCGGAAAATCCTTTGCTTTTTCCCTTGCCAAATGCGAAAAAATCTGATACAATATTTTTGAAAGAGATTTTGTGCCGCCGACAGGCGGAAGATTCCGCCTGCCGGTGGAAATTCGGCACTCACATAACAGTCAGCACCCAAACCGTTTCCACTCACCAATCAGGCGCGAAGCCGCACTTTTTCAGAGGTTTGCGCCTCCAAGGTCTTTCCCTTACCCCTCCGCGCCTTGCCTGTACCGCAACGGGCTGACCCCGTGCGCACGGCGGAAAACGCGGGAGAAATACTCCGCATCGGAGAAACCGCAACGGTCGGAAATCTCGCCGAGCGTCATGTCGGTCCGAAGCAGCATCTTCTCCGCCTGAGCAAGCCGTCGCGCGTTCAGGTATTGCAGGACCGTGACCCCGTATTCCCGCTTGAAATGCCCCGTCAGCGTAACCGTGCTACAGTGGAACCGCACGCTCAATTCGTCGAGCGTGACGCGACGGTCAAAGTTGCAGTCCAGAAACCGCTGTACCATGGCGGACATGGACTGATTGCTCTGCAAGGGGCTTCCGCGCTCCGCCAGAATTTCGGCAAATGCCGCAAGCAGGCGCAGGCTGTCGGTCAGTCGCTCCGCTGTGAGGTGCGGAACCCCCGCAATTGCATCATCCAAACGCGGAAGTCGCTCGGCTTCCGGACAACGCGACAGGACCGTCCGACGAATCTCCGCGTCGCAGTCAGGAACGTCCTCCGCAACCTTGCCCGCCATTACGAATCCGAGAAGCCGCTCACCGCGGCGAATGGGGACGGCAATTTCGGTCAGTCCGATTGGACAGCGGTAGCAGTAGGGACCGTGCGCCTGCGCCGTGCGGAGCGCCTCGTTGTCGGCTCCGATGCAAAGTTCACGTCCCAAGCCGCACCCGTGCAGGAGATTGCACAATTCGCCGTTCGTATGCCCGCCGTAGCCGCAGGGGCGGAAGTCCGCACCCCAGACCGAGATTTCCATGCCCGTCAACCGTGCAATCGTTTCGGTCAACTCGGAAACCGATTCCGTGTCCGCGGATAGCCCCCGCGGCGTTGTATAGGATTTGTCGCACACAAGCGTCACCTCCGATTCCAACCGACAGTCGATAAAACAGTATGATAAGGATATTATAGCAGACTTGCCCCGCAATTGCAAGGGAAAACGGAAAAAAGGTAAAAAAGGAGAAGAAAATGGAACCCGTAATTTTGCTCAAACCGATGTCCTCGCTGGAAACGTGTTTCTTGGACGAAAACATCCTCTTCAAGCCCACGACCGACCGCTTTACCGTCTTTCGCGGTCAGCCGCTCTGCTTTCAGGTTGCGGTCAGCCGCGGCGACGAGGGCGAGATCGGCAGGTCGGCGGCAAAATCCCGCCTGCCCGTTACCTTCTCGGGGGCGCTCGCGCCTTACGCAACCGCGCGGGTCGTTGTCAGCGTTGCGGCTCATTACCCGACCTATCCGGGCGAGAACCCCGAGCCTTATCTCCGCACCGCGCCCGGGCTTTACCCCGATCTGCTCCGCCCGCTCCACTATGACGGGTGCGCTGAAAAAGCCGGTTCCCGCCATTCAGCACGCCGAGCCGTTTCTGGAGAATCACGTTTCGGGGTTATGGGTCTATTACTGCGGAAGCACGACGGGGAATCACCACATCACGGGGCGCCTGATTGCGCAACGGCTGTGTGACACGCGGGCGCTGGGCATTCAACTCTGGCAGAACAACATTGAGGGCTTTCTGCACTGGGGCTACAACTTCTGGAACACGCAGTATTCCTACGATCACGTCGACCCGTATCTGCACACGGACGGGGATTATTTCGTGCCGTCGGGTGACACGATGTTGGTTTACCCGGGGAGTGACGGGACGGCGTGGGAATCCCTCCGCCTGAACGCGCTCCGCGAGGCGATGGAGGATATGCGGATGCTCTCTCTTTGCGAGGCGGAGCGGGGGAGGGACTTCACGGAGTCTCTTCTGACCCGCATTGCGGGCGGTCCCGTAACCTTCCGCACGCTCCCGCCCGCGTCCTTCTATCCCGCTCTTCGGGATGCTGTGGCAGAGGCGTTGGGGGAGGGGTGAGGAAAGACCTTGGAGGCGCAGAGAACCCCCTTTCGGAGGTGTGTCCAACGCGGCAAAGCCGCTACCGGCAGATTTTGCGTTGCAAAATCGCCGTTCCCCCTCCAAACCTCCCTCATCTCCCCGAACTTCCCTGCACGGCAACCGCCGT
>CAZVYZ010000068.1:0-7633 GCA_964630695.1 uncultured Ruminococcus sp. | reverse complement strand
TTAGGTGGTACTGATTCCTTATGTAGCCGTTTATGTGCTACGAATTCCGGCTGCTACGAGCCGCATTCCGCCAGCGAAATGCGGACGTTTTCACCCTCTCCGCTACCGGATAGAAAAAGTTCAGGTTAGTTGGTGATTGGGGCGGAACGACCCATGTGTCGTTCCGCTTCGGGTGAACGTTACTTGTTACTTGTTGACTTGCAAATATACATGGGTGCCGAGATTCCGCTTGCCGCCATTCAGAAACGCGATGTCCGCATTGCCCCTATAAAATTCAGAGGAACCATGTTTGCACTTTGTATGTCTGGGTGAAAAGGTTTGGGGAGTCCAGAGGGGGCTTTCCTTAAAAGCCCCCTTTGGCGCGTCTCCTACGCATCTTCTGCGATTTCGCGGACGGCTTCTTCCACGCTGAACTGAACGAGAACGCTGTCGGAGAGTTCGGGGAGGAGGTGTAACTTCCGCCCTGTCAGGTAGATGCGTTTGCGGAAGCGTTCGCGGCGGGTCAGTTCGTCGTGGTTCCGCTCTTTGATAAGAATCCGCAGGTAGGATTTTTCCAAGCGTCGCACGAGGCGGTCACTGCGGCTTTCCGCATCGGCGGCGGGGTCAATCAGGGAGTCGGCGGGGTAATAGTTTTCGGTTGCGGAGGAAAGGCCGCGACTGCGCAGGCGGCGGGTCAGGCGTTCCTCGGTCAGCATCAGGACCGTTGCAAAGAGCGGCACGCCGAGGAGCATTCCCATAAATCCGCCGAGCGCGCCCATTGTGGAGATTGCAATCAGCACGCAGAGCGAGGAAACGCCGGTTTTGTTACCGAGAATTTTCGGACCGATGATGTTACCGTCAATCTGCTGAATGATAACGATGATAATCAGGAGCGTCAGCACCTTTTGCGGCTCGGTCAGAAGCACGATGACCGAGGTCGGAATCGCGCCGATAATCGGACCGAAAAAGGGGAGAATGTTCGTCACGCCGACAATGGTTGCAACCAGAGCGGGGTAGGGAATGCGGAAAATCAGCACCGCGACGTAGGTCATCAGACCGATGATGAGCGAATCTACCACCTTGCCCTCCAGAAAGCCGCCGAACGAGCGGTCGGCAACTGTGCAGAGCCGTGTAATGTAGGCATTTGTACGGTCGTTGAAAAGCGCACGGCGCAGGCGCATAATCTGCGCGTAGCGTTGTTCTTTGGTTATCAGGAGGTAGAGCGAGATGAACAGCGCAAAGAGAATGTCTGCCGCCACGCTGAGGATTGAGGAGAGAGTACCGACAACCGAGCCGCCGCTGCCGCCAATCCAGTTCCCGACGGAATCGATAATCTTGTCGTAGTTGAGGAACGCAAGCGAGAGCGTCTGCCGGACTTCCTCAATGTCCAGATACTTGATGAAATTCTGCTGAATGCCGACATTCGCCAAAAAGACGTCGAAGTTTTCCAGAATGCGGTTGAACTGATGCACAGCGGAGGTGACATAGTTGTCATAGTTGGCGAAGAAGCGGAGCATGCTGTCGTAAAGTGCCGGCAGAATCAGCACGATGAGCAGTGCAATGATGACAAAAAGAGTGAGGTAGGTCAGGAAAAGCGCAATGCCGCGCCGCACTCCGCGCGGGTGCATCCGATAGAGCAGTTTCCGCTCGTAGAAACGGAAAAAGGGATTGAGCAGGTAGGCGAGCGCCAGACCAATCAGAATCGGGCGGAACAGGAGCAGAACGCCGTCGAGCCAACTGCCGAGTTTGGTGCGGTTGATGATGAGCAACAGACCGAGGAAGAGGACCGCATATACGATTACGCCAATCAGCGCTTTTTTGCGAAAAGAGGATTTTTCGTCATTCATGCGTCTTCACCTCCCTCTGCGGCGGTCGGGTCCGCGTTTCCTGCGCTTTCCGCAGGCGCCGTTTCGGACGGTTCGGCGGGCTTGGTCGGTTCAGTCGGTTCCGTTGCTTCCGTCACTTCCGCCGTTTCGGCTTCGGCAGGAGGGGGCTGGGCCTCCTCCGGTGTCGGCTCGTCATGCAAAGGCTCGTGCGCATCCGCCTGCGGGGCGGTCTGCGACGTTGTCGCGGCGTTCAGTTTGGTGAGAAACTGCGCTTCGTCCGCCGCGAATGCGTCCAACGCCTCGTCGCTCGGGTCGCGGAACAGTCCGTGCCGCATGGCGAGCGAGAGCGTGCCGAGGTTCATGCGTTCCGTGCGGGAGAGCATGCCTGCGCCGGTTGTGACGTCGGGGGAATCCTCCTGCGTTGCGCGCCTGCGGCGGCGCGAACGGATGCCGCGCGCGGATTCGGGCGTTCCCGCATACGCGTCGGGCGCATAGTAGGATTCGGTTTCGTCGGGCAACCCCTTGTCGGCAAGCCGTTTGCCGATGCGGATTTTCAGGATTTCCAGAACGGTCGCGAACAGCGGAACGCCGACGATCATGCCGACCAGTCCCCACAGGGACCCCATCAGAATGATGGCAATCATCACGCAGAGCGAGGAGACGCCCGTGTTGTCGCCGAGAATTTTCGGGGCGATGACGTTGCCGTCAATCTGCTGAATGACGAGAATGGCAATCAGGAAGAAAATGACCTTGATGGGGTCGGTCAGCAGGATGATGACTGCCGACGGAATAACCCCGATAAAGGGACCGATAACGGGAATAATATCGGTGATGCCGACGATGACGGCAATCAGGAGCGGGTTCGGGACCCGCGCGATGAGGCAGAAGAGGTAGACCAGAACTCCCACGATGGTGGAATCCAGTATTTTTCCGCGCAGAAAGCCGCCGAACGAGCGGTCCGCAATGGAAAGAATGCGGGTCAGCGCGGCGTTGATGTGTTCGGGAATCCACGCGATGCGGAATTTTTTGACCTGCGCGTACCGCAATTCCTTGGTCGCGAGAACGTAGAGCGAGACGAAGATGGCGAGAATAATATCGGTGACAACCGAGGCGGTCTGCCCCAGAATGGCAATGATACGCGAAATACTGCCCGAATCCATGCTCTTTTTGAGCAGTTCCATCAGGGAATCCCAAAGTCCGTTGACCTTTTCCATGATGGTGACGCGGTCAAGCGGGGTGATGGCGGGGGCGCCGTCCTGCTCGGGGAGTCGGTTGTTCAGCCAATCGATAACGGCGTTGAGTTGGTTGACGAGGGAGTCCATGTAGTTGTTGAAATTTCCCGCGAACGTTTTGATGCTTCCAATCAGTTGCGGAATAATCAGCAGAATCAGCCCCGCAATCAGCGCAAAAACCACGGCGTAGGTCAGGAGCAGGGCGAGGGTGCGCCGCAGGGAGGTCGGGCGGACGCGGTAAAAGACCCGCCGCTCAAAGATGCGGAACAGGGGATTGATGAGGTAGGCAATGCAAAGGCCGAGCAGAACCGGCGCGAGAATATCCAACAGTTTTGCAAGAAAACTGTTGATTGCGCCGAGGTTGGAAAGTGCAATAATCAGAAAGAAAACAACGGCGTAAATGATGACGCCCGTCACCAACCGTTTGTCGGGATTTTTCTGTTCGTTTTCGTTCATGCGCGCACCTGCCTTTCCCGTTTCGCTCTCCTATATATTTTATACCATTTTCCTGCTTTCGTCAAGCCCCTCCACAGAATTTTAACAATAATTTGCGCGGGGGACGCGGGGATGCGATGGGGAAACTTCTTTCAAGAAGTTTCCCCAAACCCTTTCAAGAACTTTCAACGCATTTTCGAAAGGAGTGCGAACATCGTGACCCCGAATATCGAAAGATGCCGCGCGTGGCGGTGCCTTAAAATCCCTGCGCACCATGTTTGCACTTTCAATACATGGGGTGAAAGTTCTTGGGGAGTCCGGAGGGGGTTCTTACAAGACCCCCTCTGATAAAAAATTTACTACTTAGACTTGCAAAAGTGCAAGGTTTGTGCTACAATAGAGGAAGAACAGCACGGGGAGGTCGAAATGAAGCAGGCAGAGGGAGTGGCATACGCAAAAATCAACCTGTATCTGGACGTTTTGGGACAGAGAGAGGACGGGTACCACCTCATTGACGGCGTGATGCAATCGGTGGAATTGGGGGATATTGTCCGCGTAACGCTGAATCCGGACGGAGAGGGCGTTTCACTTCGCATCACGGGGGACGATTGCGTGCCGACCGACAGCAGCAATCTCGCATGGCGCGCCGCCGAGCGGTTTCTCGTAAAAACGGGACTGCGCGCGGGCGTGACGGTCGGGTTGGAGAAACGCATTCCCTCCGCGGGCGGACTTGCGGGCGGGAGCAGCGACGCCGCCTGCGTCCTGAGACTGCTCAACGGCTTGGCGGGGGAAAACGCCCTGTCGCACGCGGAGTTGCGGGAGGTCGCCGCAGGGCTGGGCGCAGACGTGACGTTCTGTCTGGAAAGTCCGGACGGTGCCATGCGGACCGAGGGCATCGGAGACGTCCTGACCCCCGTCCCCGCACTTCCCGACTGCGCGATTCTCATCGCGAACGCGGGGGACGGCGTGTCCACCCCGTGGGCATACGGACTTCTGGACGAAATGAAACGGGATCTCAACCGCGACCGACGGGAGCGGAACAAACGGGTCCTGCGGATGTTGGACGCGCTTCGGACAGGAAATTTTGAGAAGATTTGCGAGCGGTGCCGGAACGTATTTGAAGAGGCGGTGATTCCGACCCGTCCGCGCGTGCGTGAGTTGCGCAAGCGGATGCGGAGCGGGGGCGCGCACGTTGCCATGATGAGCGGGAGCGGACCGTCGGTGTTCGGACTGTTCACCGACCGCGCGGCGGCGGAGACGCTTTGCGAAGAACTGAAGCACGAGGGCGTGACCGCGTTTGTCACTTCCCCGCGCAGAAACGGATAAAGATAAGAAGATAAAGGATAAAGACGAAGGAGTGGTTTGATGTTGCATGCAAAAGAAGCGGAACAGGCGTGTCCCGCGAGAAAAAAGACCTCCATCGGCGGACAGGCACTGATGGAGGGGATTATGATGCGCGGTCCGAAAATGACCGCGATGGCGGTGCGGGACCCACAGGGAAAAATCGTTATCGAGGAGCGCGAGACGAAAGGTGTCAAGCGACCGAAGATTTGCCGATTGCCGATCATCCGCGGGATTTTCGGCTATATCGACTCCATGACGGTCGGCTATCAATGCCTGATGCGGTCGGCGGAACTGGCGGGACTGGAAGATGCGGTGGAGAAAAAGCCGGACGCGGCGGACCGCGACGACGGATGGATCCGCGTGGCTCCTGCGGAGGAAAATCCCGCTCCGGAGGCGGAGACGAAATCCGAGGGGAACGAAGCGAAAGAAGCGGAAGAAGCGAAAGAGACAAAAGAGACAAAAGAGGAAGAAAAGAAACTCCCGCAATGGGTCATGTCCGCGATGATGGTTGCGAGTGTGGTGCTGTCGTTGGTGCTTGCGGTCGGTATTTTCATCGTGGTGCCGATGCTCCTGTTCAAACTGTTGCCCGAGAGCGCGCGGAACACGGGGAACCCCGCAGTGGATTCGCTGATTAAATCGGCATTCGAGGGGGTTATCAAAATTGCCCTGTTGGTTGCCTACATGGGCGCAATCTCGCTGATGAAAGACATTCGCCGCACCTTTATGTACCATGGGGCGGAGCATAAGACCATTTTCTGCTACGAGGCGGGACTGCCGCTGACGGTGGAGAACGTGCGCCGTCAACGGCGCTTCCACCCGCGGTGCGGCACGTCGTTCCTGATTCTGATGCTCATCGTCAGCATTTTCACCTCGTTTTTCATCGACCCGATTTCCATTGCCATCGGCGGCAGCGTTCTCCCGACAGCAGCCCGTGTGGCGGTCAAACTGGCGCTGATTCCGCTCATTGTGGGTATCGGATACGAGTTGATTAAACTGGCGGGCAGACACGATAATCTGTTTACAAAAATCATTTCCGCGCCCGGGATGTGGCTCCAGCGCGTCACGGTGTTCGAGCCGACCGATGACATGATTGAATGCGCGATTGCGGCGGTCAAGCAGGTCATTCCCGACGACGGAAGCGACAATTGGTAAGGGGTGGACTTATGGAAACGGAAACAACGGCAAGACCGGCAGCAAAGCAGGCGGCGCAGGCGGTGCGTGAACTGCTTGCGGTTGCGGGGCTGAAAAAGGGAGATATTTTTCTGGTCGGCTGTTCGTCGTCGGAAATCGTCGGCGGGCAGATTGGCCACGCATCGAGTTTTGAGACTGCGCAGGCGGTCTGGGCGGCAATCAAACCCATTTTGGACGAGGCGGGTGTCTGGCTTGCGGCTCAGTGCTGCGAGCATCTCAACCGCGCACTGATTGTCGAGCGGGCGTGCGCGGAGCAGTACGGTCTGGACCCTGTCTGGGTGGTCCCGAAGCCCAAGGCGGGCGGCTCGTTTGCAACCGCAACGTGGCAGGGTGCGTCCGACCCCGTGGCGGTGGAGCATCTGCGGGCGCACGCGGGAATGGACATCGGCGGTACGCTGATCGGAATGAATCTGCGGGACGTTGCGGTTCCGGTCCGTCTGTCCGTGGACCGCATCGGCGAGGCAATCCTGCTCTGCGCACGGACCAGACCGAAACTGATTGGCGGAGAACGCGCACAATATTGCTGATTTCGCGAAAATTATTGAAATGAAACCGGAAAATTTCGCGGGACACTCTTGACATCCTCTCTCGGGAATGGTATAATAAAAGAAACGACGGACTTTTGACCGCCCACCGCATCGCGCGGGTGGCATTCAAATTCTCGGAAAGGAAAAAAGGAACCGACTATGGAAATTGCCCTCATCGCTCACGATTTGAAAAAAGAACTGATGACGCAGTTTTGCATTGCGTATTGCGGCGTGCTGAGCAAGCACAGCCTGTGCGCAACGAGCATCACCGCTAAATATATCTCCGAAGCGACCGGACTGCAGGTGGAGCGTCTGCTTTCCGGCGCGCAGGGCGGCGACCAGCAGATTGCATCGCGGATTGCTTACAACGAGATTGACATGCTCCTGTACTTCAAGGATACAAGGCCCAACAGCGATTCCGACGATGTGGGAAAAGAAATTCTGCGGCTTTGCGATCTCTACAACATTCCGGTTGCCACCAATATCGCAACCGCCGAGGTGCTTGTCATGGCGCTTGACCGCGGGGATTTGGATTGGCGCGAGATTGTCAATCCGCATTCCGCCTACAACCTCGGGCGCAAGAACGCCGCTGCGGGGAACGGAAAAAAGAAAAACTGAAAGTCTGGAGCGTCTGCTTCAGCCGGAAGAGATATGTTCTGCCGGACCACCGTATCACCAGAGAACGAGCCGTGACGCTGGAAGGCTCCGATACGGACCGACGGGGTACCGCTCTTCTCTGACAACCGAACAGAAGCCAAATGAGTGAAAGCATCGGGTGGAACCGTGCGGACTGAATCCACACCCCGTAGCGGCATTTTGTCGCGGGGGTGTGGATTTTTTGTTGTGGGGGGTAAGGAAGACCTTGGAGGCGCAGGGAGACCCCTTGAAAGGGGCTCTCCCTACCCTCCAAACCTCCCTGACCCTCCCCGAACTTCCCTGCACGGCAACCGCCGCAGAGGGATGCAAAAACTTTTCTCGCTTTTGGGACGGCGGTTGCCGCACAGGGAAGTTTTTGGGTTAGGCGGGAGGTGCGGGGTGGTAAAGAGTGCGGCTATCGCACCCGGTTGGTGAGTGGGCGCGTAGGGAGCGTGTATGCCTT